>DASXYV010000385.1:0-3201 GCA_036502305.1 Acidimicrobiales bacterium | reverse complement strand
GGCGACAGCATCGGTCGGCTGTCCCAGGAGCTCGGCCGCTCACCGACGATCGCCGAGCTGGCGGCCGAGACCAGGGTGTCGGAGGAAGAGGTGCTCGAGGCCCTTGAGGCGGGGCAGGCCTACCGGCTGGCGTCCCTCGATGCCCCGGCGCCCGGAGAGGACGAGGGCGAGACCCTCGCCTCCCACCTGGGCGACGAGGACCCACGCATGTCGGCGGCCGAGGAGCGAGCGACGCTCTCGCCGCTCATCGAGGCCCTGCCCCCTCGTCAGCAGCTCATTCTCCACCTGCGCTTCTTCGAGGGGCTCACGCAGCTGGAGATCGCTGGGCGACTCGGCATCAGCCAGATGCACGTGTCGCGTCTTCTCGCCCGCAGCCTGGCCGAGCTCAGGACGGCCGCGGAGCAGGGCTGAAGCCGCCCTGCTTTGGCGAACGCAGGGCCGTGCGGGCACGTTCCCCCCGTTCCAGATCTGGTCGAGAGTAGGAGCGGCGCGGGTGAGCGTCGCACCCACGTCACGTCCCGAGACCGTGTTGCAGCAGGCTGGCGGCCCCAGCTAGGCTCACAGCCGATCCGGGTGTTCCTTGCGAGGTTTCTGGCAAGGAGCATGTGAATTGAATCACAAGGCCCCCGGCACCCGCCCCGAGGAGGCGTCGTGGCCCTCACATGGAACCGGTCGATCGAATGGGATACGGACGACTGGCGAAGGTTCGCCGCCTGCCGGGACACCGATCCCGACCTCTTCTTCCCCATCGGCACCACCGGGCCGGCCGTCGACCAGATCGCGGCGGCCAAGCACGTGTGCAGCGAGTGCGAGGCGCAGACCGCCTGCCTGGAGTTCGCGCTGATCACCAACCAGGAGGCCGGTGTGTGGGGCGGGACATCGGAGGAGGAGCGTCGGAAGCTGCGCAAGGCCTGGCTGACCCAGCGCCGCCGGGCATCCTGACGACCAGCAAGAGCGCCTAGACCAGAGCACCTGGCCCCGACCGGCTAGGCGCTGTCCCCCGTCGGCTCATCCTCGGTGCCGACGACCGGGATCCGCAGCTCGACGACGGTGCCGCCGTCACGGCGCATCACGATGTCGCCGCTCAGCTGACTGCGCACCAGGTCCCGCACGATCGAAAGCCCGAGGCTGGTGGTGTTGTCGATCGAGAAGCCGTCGGGCAGGCCGTGACCGTTGTCGCGCACCTGCACCAGCAGGCTCTGCCCGTCGTTCTCGAGCATCAGGTCGACCCGACCGGCCCCGTCTGCGGCCCGGTCGCCGTCGCCACCGGGTTCACTCTCGGCGCGGTCGGCAGGCTCTCCGCCCTCGAAGGCGTGCTCAATGGCGTTCTGGAGGAGCTCGGCCAGCACCACGGCCAGAGGGGTGGCGAGATCGGCGCTGAGGTCGCCCGCGTCCCCCTCCACGCACAGGTTGATCGGTCGACCCGAGACCACGGCGTCTTCGGTCATGCGGACGAGGGAGCGCACGATCTCGTCGAACGGCACCTGGTCTCCGGCTTCGCGGGAGAGGATCTCGTGCACGATGGCGATCGAGCGGATGCGGCGCTCCGACTCCCGAAGGGCGGTGCGACCCTCGCCGGGTGCCAGCCGCCGGCCCTGCAGGCGAAGCAGGGAGGAGATCGTCTGGAGATTGTTCTTCACCCGGTGATGGATCTCCCGGATCGTCGCGTCCTTCGACACGAGCAGCCGGTCCCGGCGACGAAGATCGGTGACGTCCCGGAGCAGGACCACGGCGCCGGTCAGCTCGCCCATGCTGAGCAGCGGGATGCAGCGCACCAGCACGATGACGTCCGGCCTGCGCTCGACCTCCTCGATGACGGGAAGGCGGGTGGCAAAGGCGCGTTGCACGGCGGTCTCCTCGACCCCGAGCTCGCCGAAGCGCATGCCCTCGACGTTGGAGAACACGCCCATGCGGTGAAGAGCGTTGATGGCATTCGGTGAGCCGTACGAGACCCGGCCTCCCTCGTCGAGCACGACGACTCCGTCTCCGACGCGGGGCGACTCCTCGGTGACCGCGGCCTCGTCGCTGGCGAAGGGGAACAGCCCGTCGGCGATCATCCTGGCAAAACGGTCGAACAGCTCGACGTACTCGCGCTCGAGCAGACCCGGTCGTCGACCGACGGTGAGCGGCGACTCCCGGGTCATGACGGCGATGAGATCGCCTTCCCAGCGCACCGGGATGCACTGCATCCGGGCCCGCTCGCCTCGCGTCGTGACGAGCTCGCCTTCGACCATCTCCCCCAGCCGCCAGGCCCGCCCCAGGAGGGGCCGCTCGGCGTCGTCGACCAGGCGGCCGACCAGGTCCTCCTGGTGCAGGGTCTGCCCAGTGCTGGGCCGCATCTGTCCGAGCACGACGAAACGGCTGCCCTCGTCGAGGGCCGCGGCAACCGGCACGAACAACACCAGGTCGCCGAAGCACAGGTCGGCCAGCATGCCCCAGGAGCCCATCAGGCGCTGCAGGTGCCCCAGCGGGCTCGTCTCCAGCCTGGTGTGGCGGCGGGCCACGTCGGCCGGCGTCGCCACCTCCATCGGATGCTCCGTGGCTCCGCCTGATGAAGGCGTCGCCTCCGGCCCGCCCGCACCCCCGACGGCCACGGCGGCGCGGGCAGCGCCGCTCGTCGCGGGCGACGTGCCACCGTCTCCCCCGGCGCCGTTTCCCACGGCGCCGTTTCCCCGTCCACGGGTCGGGACCGGGACCCCTGCGCCGGCACCCTGGCCCGTCGACCTCGTGGCTGCCGACGGAGTCACCGGGATGAGGCGGGGCTGGCGCTTGCGGAAGGCGCAGAGCGAGTCGTAGCCCACCGCCGCCAGCAGCTGGCGGATCTCGTCCGAGTGATCGGCGACGTCGGGTAGGCCGTGGGCATCCGACGCCGTGGTGATCGGCACGCCGCGGGCCCGAAAGCGCGCCAAGAGCGCCGGTGCGGGGTACGCCTCACCGACGGGCTTGCGCCAGCCGGCCGATGACACCTCGGCCGCCAGGCCCGACCGAGCTGCCGCCTCGGCCATCCGGTCGTAGAGCTCGTCTGGCGCGTCCGACCGGTGGCCGGCCACCTTGATCAGGTCGGGATGCGCGAGCACGTCGCACGCGCCCGACGCCGCCAGCTCCTCGAGCGCCTCGGTGTAGGCGGCCCAGGTCTGCTCCACACCTCGGCGGCGCCATTCGGCCAGCGACGCCGCGTCCTCCAGATCGTCGAACCGCCAC
>DASXYV010000384.1:0-6635 GCA_036502305.1 Acidimicrobiales bacterium | reverse complement strand
GGACGACGACGCCCAGGCCATCCGCCAAGCCGTGGCCACGCGCGTGCGCCACGCTGTGGGCCTGACCCTCGAAGAGATCGTCCTGGTCAACCCGGGCAGCCTTCCGAAGACGTCCTCGGGCAAGCTGCAGCGCTCGTTGTGTCGCACCCGCTACCTGGCCGCTGAGCTCGGCGAGGCCTAAAGGGCGAACGGCCTCCTGCCGGTCCTCAGGCGGGACCGAACTGCTTGAACCCGGCCAGGATCCGATGCCACCGATCGGGGTCGCTCCGGTACGGAGCGTAGAAGGTGATGCGGTCGACGACGTCTCCGACCCGGGCCAGGATCCGGGCCGGAACGTCCTCGGGCTCGCAGACGACGGCGAAGGCGTGGAGCACCTCGTCGTCGATCAGCTCCGCCATCTTCATCCACTCGCCCTGCTTGGAGAGGGTGTTGAGCTCGCGCTGGAGGTCGCCCCAGCCGTGGAGCTCCAGCACGGGCCGGTAGGCGGGGGTCGAGCCGTAGAACGCGATCTGGGCGCGAACGCCGCGAGCGGCGTCGGTCATCTCCGCCTCTGTCGTTCCGGTCACCACGAATGCCGGGTACGAGACCTGGACGTCCTCCCGTCTGCGACCCGAGGTCGCCAACCCCCGCTCGAGCGCGGGAATCGTCGCCTCCCTCAGGTAGCGCTCGGTCGTGAACCCGTGGACGAGCAGGCCGTCGGCGACCTCGCCGGCGACCGTCGTCATCAGGTCGCCGACGGCGGCCAGGAACACCCGGGGTGGCCCGTACCGGTTCGGACCGGGGTTGAAGAACGGGGTCATCAGGGTGTGGGTGTAGAAGTCGCCCTTGAACTCGAGCTTGGTGCCCTCGTTCCAGCTGCTCCAGATGGCCCGCATGGCGAGGATCAGCTCCCGCATGCGGGGCGCCGGATGTGACCACGGCATGCTGAAGCGCTTCTCGATGTGGGGCCTGATCTGGGAGCCCAGACCGAGCATGAACCGGCCCTTGGAGTAGGCCTGGAGATCGTTGGCCAGGATGGCGAGGTTCATCGGGTTGCGGGCGAAGGCCACGGCGATGCCTGTGCCGAGCTCCAGATGCTCGGTGTGCTCGGCCGCCAGCAGCAGGGGAAGGAACGGATCGTGACCGGTCTCGGCTGACCACCCCCCGTCGTAGCCGGCCTGCTCGGTCTCCTTCGCCGACGCTCCCGCAGTCTCGAGGTCGCCCCCGACCCCACCATCGACTCGCATGGGCCCGAAACCTAGCGGGTCGGATCCCGCTAGCGCTCGCCCCGCAGGTAGCGCTCCAGCTCGGCGGCGATCTCGTCGCCGGACGGGAGCGGCCCGAGGTTCAACGGCGTCCCCTCGGCGGCGTCGATGTTGTCCTCGAGCTGGCTGACCATGGCCTTGTGCTCGGTGCTCTGGTCGATGAGCTCGTCGACCCGGCTCCGGGTGAGGTCGGCGGCGGCGTGGAGCCCGGTCGAGTCCAGGGTGAGGCCGGCGACGCTGGCCAACCCGTCGACCAGGGCGGCGCTGGCGGCGGGATAGGGCATGGCCGACACGTAGTGCGGCACGCGCGCCCACAGGCCGACGGCGGGGATCTCGGTGTCGGCGAAGGCCTCCTCCATGGCGCCTTCGATCCCGGCTGGGACCTCCAGCGTGCCGGGCACGACGCCGACCCGAGAGGCCAGGTCGGGGTTCGTTGCGGTGGCCGCCAGGCGGATGGGCCGGGTGTGGGGAGCGGCGGCCGGAAACGCTCCCAGCCCCACCACCAGGCGGACCCCGAGCTCCTGGGCCAGCTCCACCACGCCGGCGACGAAGGGCCGCCAGTGCAGGTCGGGCTCGGGCCCCACCAGGAACACCATGTCGTTGCCGTCCCGGTCCTCGCCGACGAGGAGCCGGATCTCTGGCCACTGGAGGCCGGCGTTCACGCCGTCGACGATCCGGAGGACGGGTCGGCGGGCGCGCTGGTCGATGAGGTCGTCGCCATCGAAGGTGGCCAGCACCTCGGTCGGGATGGACCCGAGCAGGGCGGCGGTGGCCGAGGCGGCACCGAGCCCGGCGTCGACCCAGCCCTCGAGGCTGACCACGAGCACGGGCCGATCGGGCTGTCGGGAAGATCGTCGCTCATACAGAGCCATGGGCGGCTTGCCAGCCTAATTGGGGGTCTACAGCCGGTCGGCTGCTGTCTTGGCCGCCTCGGCCAGGCGCAGCACCTGGTCGGAGAAGGCGTCGATCCCGCTGCGGTCGCCGCCCATGGCGCCGCCGGCGTAGCGGGCGTGTACGCCTTCGACGATGCAGGCGAGCTTCCAGTAGCCGAAGGCCACGTAGAAGTCGAGCTCCGAGAGGTCTCGCCCGGATCGCTCGCCGTAGCGGGCCCGCATCTCGGCCCGGCTCGGGAAGCCGGGGATCGCCGTCGGTGCGACGCCGAGCGCCGGGTCGGTGTCGCCGGGCTCGGCCCAATAGACCATCAGCAGCCCTACATCGGCCAGCGGGTCGCCGAG
Source organism: Acidimicrobiales bacterium (assembly GCA_036502305.1). Taxonomy (GTDB): domain Bacteria; phylum Actinomycetota; class Acidimicrobiia; order Acidimicrobiales; family AC-9; genus AC-9. The sequence continues at coordinate 4,156 of DASXYV010000384.1, read as the reverse complement.
GGTGCAGATCTCCCAGTCGAGCACGGCGCGGCAGCGGCCGTCGTCGCCCAGCATGGTGTTGTCCAGGCGATAGTCGCCGTGGACGATGGCGACCCCCAGCTGATTCGGTATCCGCGCCGACAGCAGCTCGTGCAGCTCGTCCACCAGCGGTACGGGGCGACCGGTGCCCGCCTGGGACTGCCGGAACTGGCTGTACCACCGCTTGAGCTGACGCTCGATGTACCCCTCGCGGCGGGCGAGATCGCCCAGACCCACCGCATCGACGTCGACGGCGTGAAGGTCGGCGAGCACGTCGACGAGTGACTCGCCGGCCCGGCGGCGCCCCGCCTCGTCGAGGACCTTCCCTGCGGTCTCCCCGTCCCGGAGGATGTGTCCCGGAACGAAGCCCATCACGTAGAACGGCGCGCCGGTGACGGTCTCGTCTCCGCAGAAGCCGAAGATCGGCGGCACCGGCACGGCAGTGGGGCCAAGGGCGGACACGATGCGGTGCTCCCGCCCCATGTCGTGCGCCGTCGGCAGCACGTGGCTGGTGGGCGGCCGCCGCAGCACGAAATCGTTCCCGGCCGAGTCGGTCACCCGGTAGGTCAGGTTCGAGCGCCCCCCGGCGATGAGCTCGAACGCCAGCGGCGGCGCCGTGCCGGCGAGGTTGGCCTCGAACCAGGCGCCGACCCTGGCCTCGTCGATCCCCTCCATCGGCGCCAGACGCTACTCCGCCCACAGCGGGGCAGGCTCTGCCGACGTCCCCAGGTAGTCTCCCAGGCGATGATCGACGTGACCGATGCCAGCTTCGAGCACGACGTGCTGGAGCGTTCCGACCAGGTTCCCGTGGTCGTGGACCTCTGGGCGGAGTGGTGTGGTCCGTGCCGGACCCTCGGCCCGATCCTCGATCGGGTGGTGGCGGAGACCGACGGTGGCGTCGAGCTGACCAAGGTCAACGTGGACGAGAACCCCCGGGTCGCCGCCACCTTCCGGGTCCAGTCGATACCCGCGGTCTTCGCGCTGCGGGATCGCCAGGTCGTGGACAGCTTCATCGGCGCCCAGCCCGAAGCCGCGGTCAGGGAGTTCGTAAGCCGGCTGGCGCCGGCGGCGAGCGAGGCCGACTCCCTCGTCGAGGCGGGAGACGAGGCGTCACTGCGACGGGCGCTGGAGGTCGAGCCGGATCATCCGGGGGCGGTCGTCGCCCTGGCGGAGATGCTGGTTGGCCGCGGGCAGACGGACGAGGCGCTGGCGCTGCTCGGACGGATCCCCGAGACGGCCGAGGTTCGCAGGGTTGCCGCCCTCGCCCGATTGGGGAACGGGGCGCTCAAGGGCGACTCAGACCTCGAAGGCCGGCTGGACGGACTGCTCGACCGGGTGAAGCAGGACGACCAGGCCCGTCGAGAGTTCCTCGACCTCCTGGAGGCCATGGGCACTGGCGATCCCCGCACCGCGGAGTACCGCAAGGCCCTCACGGCCCGGCTCTTCTGAGGGCCCGACGGTCGAGCCGGACCAGAGTCCCGCTAGCTTGCCGGCCGTGGGCCTGCGTCTGGGGGAGCGGAGCTACGACCTGGGTACGAGGTGCCTAGTGATGGGAGTCCTGAACCGCACGACGGACTCGTTCTTCGATCGCGGCGCCCACTTCGCCATGGACCGCTTCCTGCACCGGGCCGACCAGCTCGTCGGCGAGGGGGCGGACATCCTCGACGTCGGAGGCGTGAAGGCGGGCCCCGGACCGGAGGTCAGTGTCGCAGAGGAGCTCGAGCGCGTCGTGCCCGCTGTGGTCGCTCTCCGTGAGCGGTTCGACGTCCCTCTCTCGGTCGACACCTGGCGGGCCGTCGTCGCCGAGGCGGCCTATGCCGCCGGCGCCGTCGTCGGCAACGACATCAGCGGCTTCGCCGATCCTTCCTACCTCGACGTGGCGGCCGCGGCCGGCGCGAGCGTCGTGGCCACCCACATCCGGCTGGCCCCCCGGGTGCCCGATCCCGAGCCCGCCTACACCGATGTCGTCGGCGAGGTGTGCGAGTTCCTGTCCGAGCGAGCCCGGTGGGCGGAGGCGAAGGGCATCGGGTCCGAGCGAGTGGTCGTGGATGCCGGGCTCGATCTCGGCAAGACCTGGGAGCAGTCGCTCGTCCTCCTGCGGGCCTCCGACCGATTGGCCGCGCTCGGGTACCCGCTGTTGCTGTCGGCGTCGCACAAGCCCTTCCTCGGCCGCTTGTGCGACCTCGCCGTCGACAACCGGGGATGGGCGTCGCTGGCGGCCGCCGCCCTCGGGGTGACCCGCGGCGCCCGGATCGTGCGGGCCCACGACGTGCGGGGCACCCGCCGAGTCTGCGCAGCCATCGCCGCCGTCCTGGAGGCGGCGTGAGCTCGGGCCGCGGCGAGCAGGGAACCGCGCCCGCCGCAACCCGTGCCCCCGCCTACGTGGTGGCCGGCGAGGACGCCTCGCTGGTCGGAGAAGCCGCTCGTGAGCTGATCAAGGACCTGGTTGGCCAGGAGGATCCCGGGCTGGTGGTGGAGGAGCACGGCACCGAGGACGACCCCGACATGGGATCGATCCTCGACGCCTGCGCCACGCCGCCGTTCCTGGCCAGCCACAGGGTGGTCGTCGTCCGCGACGCCGGCCGGCTGCGGGCCGACCAGGTGGGGACGCTTCTCTCCTACCTCGAGGACCCTCAGCCGACGGCCTCGCTCGTGCTCGTCGCCGGCGGCGGGGCGATCCCGAGCCGGCTGGTCAACGCGGTGCGCCAGCGTGGTCAGGTGATCGACGCCTCGACCCCAACCGGGCGAGGTCGGTCGCCGTGGCTGGCGTCACGAGTGCGCGACAGCGCGGTGCGACTGGACGGGCCGGCCACGGCCCTGCTCGGCGAACACCTCGGGGAGGATCTCGGCCGGCTCTCCGGCGTGCTCGATGCCCTCACCGCTGCCTACGGGGAAGGCACCAGCCTCGGGCCCGAGGAGGTGGCGCCCTTCCTCGGCGAAGCCGGCGCCGTGGCGCCCTGGGAGCTGACCGACGCCGTCGACCGAGGCGACACCGAGGGTGCCCTCGAAGCCCTCCGCCGCATGAGCGGAGCCGGCCAGCGTCATCCGCTGGTGCTGATGGCGAGCCTGCACCGCCACTACTCCAACATGCTGCGCCTCGACGGGGCGTCGGTCACCACCGAGGCGGAGGCCGCCGCCCTGTTGGGGACCCGCACCACCTTCGTGGCGGGGAAAGCGCTCAGAGAGACCCGCCGCCTCGGTCGCGACGGCGTCGGCCGGGCCATCACCCTGCTGGCCGCCGCGGACCAGGACCTGCGGGGCGCCAGCGCCTGCCCGGCAGATCTGGTGATGGAGATCCTCGTCGCCCGGCTCAGCCGGCTCGGTCCCCGCCAGGCCCGCCCGGCGCGCGGTCGAGGTCGGGGTCGACGCTGAGGCGAACGCGCCCGGTGCCGCCCTCAGCTCTGGACGGTCTCGCCCCGGAGCTCGGCGACGCGGCGGGCCAGACGGGACTTGCGATTGGCCGCCTGGTTGGGGTGGATGATCCCCTTGGCCGCGGCCTTGTCCAGACGCTTGACGGCCTGCCGCAGGGCCTCGGCGCTGTCGTCGGCGCCGGTCTCGACCGCCTTGAGGGCCGTCTTGACCCTCGTCTTCGCCTCGGAACGGACGCCCTTGTTGCGCAGGCGGCGCCGCTCATTCTGACGATTACGCTTGATCTGGCTCTTGATGTTGGCCATCGGTCGGCTCCATTGGGCCAGCCCCCCGGGCTGGCTTTGCTCCAGTGGTCCAGCCTCCCGGGCGGGGCCCGGCACGGCTGGTCGGTCGATCGGGCCGAGGTTACCAGCAGCGAGGAATGCAACCGGGCGGCCAGGTACGGCCGCGGTGGTCCGGACCTTCCGCCCAACCCGTGCCGGCAGAGGAGAATGGACCACCGGCGCCCCATCCAGGAGCCCCTTCGACCGTGACCCAGCACGAACGCTTCCGCAACTTCTCGATCATCAGCCACGTCGACCACGGCAAGTCCACGCTCTCTGACCGGATCCTCGAGCTCACCGGGGCCGTCGATCCGAGGTACATGCGCGAGCAGTACCTCGATTCGATGGACATCGAGCGGGAGCGTGGCATCACCATCAAGGCCCAGAACGTGCGGGTTGAGTGGCGGGGCCACGTCCTTCATCTCATCGACACCCCGGGCCACGTG
>DASXYV010000383.1:0-7621 GCA_036502305.1 Acidimicrobiales bacterium | reverse complement strand
GCGGTGCGAGCCTCGACCGCACCGACGGGCTGACCGTCGACTGGGGCGATTGGTGGTTCAACGTCCGCCCCTCGAACACCGAGCCGCTCCTCCGTCTGAACCTCGAGGCCCGCACGCCGGCCGAGCGCGATGCCCATGTGGCGGAGGTCCTGTCTCTGATCGACCGGGCCGCCGGGGACACGGCCGGTGCCGGCCCTACCCACGGAAGGGAGAGCTGAGGTGGCACTCGACCCCCTGCTGCTCGAGATCCTGGCCTGTCCCGAGGACAAGGGACCGCTGCTGTACTTCGCCGACGAGGACAGCCTCTACAACCCGCGCCTGCATCGCCGCTACGCGATCCGCGACGACATTCCCATCATGCTGATCGACGAGGCCGAGACGGTCGACGACGCCGAGCACGGCCGCCTCCTGGCCAAGGCCGAGGCGGAGGGCATCACGCCGACCTTCGATCCGGGGAAGAGCCCATCGGGCGGCACGACGGCGTGAGCGGGCCGCTGCTCGACACGCTGGGGATGTGGGACGCCGCCGCTGGGCTCCCTGAACAGGTTGCCGCCGCGGCCCAGGCCGTCAAGGACGTGGCCGGGCTCCCGCAGAGCTCGTCGATCGCCAACGTCGTGGTACTGGGCATGGGGGGCAGCGGCATCGCGGGCGACGTCTTCCAGGCGACGGCCGGCCCGGACCTGGCGGTGCCCGTCTCCGTCGTGAAGTCCTACAGCCCCCCGGGCTTCGTCGGCCCGGCGTCGTTGGTCTTCGCCGTCTCCTTCTCCGGCGACACCGAGGAGACGGTCGAGGCCGCGACGATCGCGGTGTCGCGGGGAGCGACCGTGATCGTCGTGAGCAGCGGCGGCGAGCTCGCCAAGCTGGCGGACGAATGGGGCGCACCAGCTCTGCTGGTGCCCGACACCAGTCCTCAGCCGCGCGCCGCCGTCGGGGCCATGACGGTCCCGCTGCTTGCCGTGGCCGAGGACCTGGGCCTGCTCCCGGACGCCCGACGATGGGTCGACCAGGCGGTGACCCAGCTGCAACGGCGCCGGGACCAGCTCGTCGAGCCGGCGAGCCCGGCGGCGGCGCTCGCCCGTCGCATCGGGCGCACGATCCCGATCGTCTACGGCGCCGCGGGTATCGGCTCCGTCGCCGCCTGGCGCTGGAAGGCGGACGTCAACGAGAACGCCAAGGCCCCTGCGTTCGCCGCCACCCAGCCGGAGCTCTGCCACAACGAGGTGGCGGGATGGGGACAGCACGGGGACATCACCCGCCAGCTCCTGACACTCGTGAACCTCCGCCACCGGGATGAGCACCCCCGGGTCGCCCTTCGCTTCGGGCTGGTCGACGACATCGTGCGGGAGGTCGTGGCCGGGATCGAGGACGTGGAGGCCGAGGGGGATGGGCGCCTGGCCCAGCTTCTGGACCTGGTCATCTTCGGCGACTTCGTCTCGCTGCACCTGGCCGCCCAGGAGGGGCTCGACCCGGGGCCGGTTCCGGCCCTCACCGAGGTCAAGACCCGTCTCGCGACCGGCCCGGGAGGCCGGTCGGAGGAGTAGAGCCGGCCCGGGAGGCCGGTCGGAGGAGTAGAGCCGGCCGGGAGGCCGGTCGGAGGAGTAGAGCCGGCCCGGGGGGCCGGTCCGAGGAGACTGGCACGTACTGACTAGGCCGCGTCGTGCCAGCACGTCCTACACTCTCGTATGGGCTGCGTGCGGGTCTGTGGTTGCAAGTCGAGGCCAGCCGTAGGCGAAACGACCCACGTAAGGCAACCTGTGGTTGCTGAGCATGGTGCGGCTTAGGAGTAAGTCCTGCCCGCCGATGTGCCGACCGTCGGCACCGGCGGCGAAGAGGCGACGTGGGCGACAGGGTGCGCTGTGGGGCCAGCCGGCCGCCAGCGCCGGGCCTGCCACCCTCTCGGCAGGCGAGTGTGGGGTCAAAGACCAGGTCAGCCGCTCGCGGCCCGTTCGCTGACACAGGAGGAACGCACAGTGGACATCTCGATCCAGGGCCGGAACGTCGAGGTGTCGGAGCTGCTGCGGGCGACCGTGGAGGAGAAGGTCGCCCGTCTGGGGCGGTACCTCGACTCGATGGAGCGGGCCGAGGTTCGCTTCCTCGAGGAGCGCAATCCGCGCATTGTCGACAAGGAGGTGTGCGAGGTGACCGTGGTCGGCCACGGCCACATCGTGCGGGCACGGGCGGCGGCGAGCGACACGTTCGCCGCTGTCGACCGGGTTGTCGACAAGCTCGAGCACCGACTGGAGAAGCTGAAAGGGCGGCTGATCGGACGGTCCCACCCCCGCCGGCACGCCGGCGGGGCGCCCGGTCCGGAGACCGGGGCGGCCGTGGTGGCCGACGAGATTGACGAGGAGGATGCGGAGGACGAGACGCCGAGCATCATCCGGACGGTCCAGTCCGACGCCAAGCCCATGACCCCGGAGGAGGCGGTCCTCGAGCTCGACCTCCTCGGCCTCGGGTTCTTCCTGTTCACGAATGCTGAAACGGGCCGTGCCGCAGTGGTATACCGGCGGAAGGACGGTCAAATCGGACTAATCGACACCACCTGACACGGGGGAACTCTTGGTCGACAACCAGATCTCGGGACAAGACGGGCAGGTCATCCGCGTGTTGATCGCGGATGACCAGGCGCTGTTCCGCCGAGGCTTGTACGTGGTGCTGGGCACCGAGGGCGGGATCGAGGTCGTGGGTGAGGCCGAGGACGGGGCCGAGGCGATCGCCAAGGCCGAGGAGCTCGCTCCCGACGTGGTGTTGATGGACGTGCGGATGCCCCAGGTGAACGGCATCGAGGCGGCGCGCACCATCCGCACCGTGACACCGTCGGCCAGGATCCTCATGCTCACCGTGAGCGACGAGGAGGAGGACCTCTACGAGGCGGTCAAGGCGGGGGCCAACGGCTACCTGCTCAAAGAGATCTCGGTGGAGGAGGTGGCCGACGCCATCCGCGCCGTGGTCCAAGGCCAGAGCCTCATCTCACCCTCGATGGCCTCCAAGCTGCTGACCGAGTTCAACTCCCTGGTCAGGCGGGCCGAGGAGCGGCCCCAGGTCCCCCCGCCGGAGCTGACGGGGCGGGAGCTGGAGGTGCTGAAGCTTGTCGCCCGGGGGATGAGCAACCGGGACATCGCCGACTCGTTGTACATCTCCGAGAACACGGTGAAGAACCACGTCCACAACATCCTCGACAAGCTCCACCTCCACTCGAGGATGCAGGCGGTGATCTACGCCGTGCGGGAGCGCCTGATCGAGGCCGAGGACCGCTAGGCGCCCTCGGCTCGAGGGTGAGGCGGGCACGTCCCTCTGTTCCACATTTTGTCGAAATGGGGCCCGACGCGCTTCGCCGGATCGCCCCCGCGGCCAGGAGGCTGCAAAGGCCCCCAGTACACTGGAGCGACGATGAGCGTCCTCACCAAGATGCTGCGCGCGGGCGAGGGGAAGAAGCTCCGTCGCCTCCAGGAGATCGTCCCGATGATCAACGACCTCGAGCCCGAGGTCGAGTCGCTGGACGACGCCGCCCTGCGGCACAAGACGGTGGAGTTCAGGCAGCGCCTGGACCGGGGGGAGGACCTCGACGACCTGTTGGTCGAGGCCTTCGCCGTGGTGAGGGAGGCGGCGCGGCGGGTCATCGGCCAGCGGCATTTCGACGTCCAGCTGATGGGTGGGATGGCCCTCCACTTCGGCTGGATCGCCGAGATGAAGACCGGCGAGGGCAAGACGCTCGTGTCCACCCTGCCCGTCTATCTCAACGGCCTCACCGAGAAGGGCGTGCACGTCGTCACCGTAAACGACTACCTGGCAGCCCGCGACGCCGAGTGGATGGGCCAGATCCACCGCTTCCTCGGGCTGAAGGTCGGGCTGGTCGTCCCGACGGTCGAGGACGCCGAGGCCAAGCGCGAGGCCTACGCCGCGGATGTCACCTACGGCACCAACACCGAGTTCGGCTTCGATTACTTACGCGACAACATGGCCAGGTCGCGCGATGCGATGGTGCAGCGGGGCCATGTCTACGCCATCGTCGACGAGGTCGACTCGATCCTCATCGACGAGGCCCGGACGCCCCTCATCATCAGCGGCCCTGCAGCCGAGTCCGCCCGGCTCTACTACCAGTTCGCGGGGGTCGTGCGGACGCTCAAGCGCGACGTCGACTACGAGGTCGACGAGGAGAAGCGAACGGTCTTCCCGACCGAGGACGGCATCGAGAAGGTCGAGTCCCAGATCGGGGTGAGCAACCTCTACGACCTGGTATCGGTGAACTACGTCCACCAGCTCCAACAGGCCCTCCGGGCCAAGGAGCTGTACCACCGGGACAAGGACTACATCGTCGCTGGTGGCGAGGCGAAGATCGTCGACGAGTTCACCGGCCGGATCCTCGAGGGCCGGCGGTGGTCCGACGGGTTGCATCAGGCGGTCGAGGCCAAGGAGCGGGTTCGCATCAAGGAGGAGAACCACACCTGGGCGACAGTGACCCTCCAGAACTACTTCCGGCTCTACGGGAAGCTGGCCGGGATGACGGGCACGGCGGAGACCGAGGCCTCTGAGTTCGCCAACACCTACGACCTGCCCGTGGTGCCGATCCCGACCAACCTGCCGATGGTCCGTGCCGACCATCCCGACCTGGTCTACAAGAGCGAGCAGGCCAAGTTCGACGCCGTGGTCGAGGACCTGATCGAGCGCTACGAGCGCGGCCAGCCCGTGCTGGTGGGCACCGCATCGGTCGCCAAGTCCGAGGTGCTCTCCCGGCTACTCGACATCCGGGGCATCCCCCACAACGTGCTGAATGCCAAGCAGCACGCCCGGGAGGCGCAGATCGTCGCCCAGGCGGGCCGGCTCAGCGCCATCACTGTGGCCACCAACATGGCCGGTCGTGGGGTCGACATCCTGTTGGGGGGCAACCCCGACGGCCTGGCGACCCAGGAGGTCCTGGCCCAGGGCCTCGACCCGGACAGCGGCGAGGGCCGGGCGCTGTGGTCGGATCTGCGGCCCAAGTTCGAGGCCCAGTGTCGGGCCGAGGGCGACAAGATCCGTGAGCTCGGTGGGCTGTACGTGCTCGGCAGCGAGCGCCACGAGAGCCGCCGCATCGACAACCAGCTGCGTGGTCGGTCGGGCCGTCAGGGTGATCCGGGGGAGAGCCGGTTCTTCCTGTCGCTCGAGGACGAGCTCATGCGGCTCTTCGCCACCGGCGCCATGAACTGGGTGATGGCCAAGGCCCTCCCCGAGGACGTCCCCATCGAGGCCAAGATGGTCACCCGTGCCATCGAGCGGGCGCAGAACACGGTCGAGGCCCGCAACGCCGAGATCCGCAAGGACGTTCTCAAGTACGACGAGGTCATGAACGAGCAGCGCAAGGTCATCTACCAGCGGCGGATGCAGGTGCTGGACGGCGAGGACCTGCGGGAGCGGACCGAGGAGCTGCTGGACGAGGCCCTCGACCAGGTCGTCATGACGACGTGTGCCGGCTACGCCGAGGACTGGGACCTCGCCGCTCTCGTCGCCGAGGTCGGGCAGTACTACCCCACCAAGTTCACCGACGAGGACCTCCGCCAGGCCCAGACGTCCGACCAGCTCTACGAGAGCATCCGGGCCGAGGCTGTCGAGTACTACGCCGAGCGGGAGACGACCATCCCCGGCGGGCCAGATGTGGCCCGTTCCCTCGAGCGAGAGATCATGCTCCAGATCATCGATCAGCGCTGGCGGGAGCACCTGGCCGAGATGGACTACCTGCGCGAGGGCATCAACCTGCGGGCCATGGGCCAGCAGGATCCGCTGGTGGCCTGGCAGCGCGAGGGCTTCAGCATGTTCGGCCAACTCATGGACGCCATCGACGACGACTACCTGCGCTACGTGCTCCACGTCGAGGTGCTCACCGAGCAGGCGGCCGAGCCCGATCTGGGCCAGGCCAGCTACCTCGCAGCCGACGACCCCGTCCAGGGGCCGGCGAGCATCGCCCTCGCCGCCCAGCAGGCCCAGCAGGCCCAGCAGGCCCAGGAGCAGGCCCAGGGCGCTCTGGCGCAGCTGCCCGACCCGGCAGCGGCAGCCCCCGAGCAGGCCGCAGCAGGAGCGGCGCCCGATGGATTCACCGCACAGGCTCCTACGGTCAAGTCCGATCGCGACAGGATCGGGCGCAACGATCCCTGCTGGTGTGGGAGCAACAAGAAGTACAAGCTGTGCCACGGCCGTTGACGTGGCGCTCGGCCTCCAGCGGCTCGGAGTAGCCGATGCGCGACTTCGCCGACGACCTGGCCACCCTGCGCAAGCGGCTCGAGGAGGCCAAGACCTACCTCGACCTGCCCGGGCTTCGGGGCCGCCTGTCGGCACTCGAGGCCGAGGTGGGACGCCCCGACCTCTGGGACGACCCCGACTCCGCTCGAGCCGCCACCACGGCCTACGGCCGGGTCAGCGCTGACGTCGAGCTGCTGACCGGGCTCGACGCCCGGCTCGCCGACGCCGAGACCCTCTACCAGCTGGCTGTCGAGGAGGGTGACGGGTCGGTGGAGGGCGAGCTGGCCGTCGCCGTGGCCGACCTCGGGCGCCAGCTGGACTCGCTCGAGCTCCGGTCACTGTTCTCCGGCGACCACGACGACCGGGACGCGGTGGCGGAGATCCACGCCGGGGCGGGCGGCACCGACGCCCAGGACTGGGCCGAGATGATGCTGCGCATGTACCTGCGCTGGGCAGAGCGCCGTGGATTCTCGGTCGAGATCGACGAGGCGTCTCCCGGCCAGGAGGCCGGCATCCTCTCGGCCACGTTCATCGTCCGGGGCCGCTACGCCTACGGGTTGCTGGCGGCCGAACGTGGCGTGCACCGTCTGGTCCGCATGTCGCCGTTCGATGCCCAGAAGCGGCGTCAGACCAGCTTCGCGTCCCTCGACGTCACACCCTTTCTCGACGACGTCTCGGCCGAGGTCGACATCGACGAGAAGGACCTGCGGGTGGACACCTACCGGTCGTCGGGCGCCGGGGGGCAGCACGTCAACGTCACGGACTCGGCCGTGCGCATCACCCATCTCCCCACGGGCATCGTGGTCTCGGTCCAGAACGAGCGCAGCCAGCACCAGAACAAGGCCAAGGCGCTCCAGATCCTGGGGGCCAAGCTGGCCGATCGACAGCGGGCCGAGCGCCAGGCCGAGCTCGACGCCATCTCGGGACCGCAGACCGACGTGGCCTGGGGCAACCAGATCCGTTCGTACGTGATGGCGCCGTACCAGCTGGTGAAGGACCTCAGGACCAACGAGGAGACCGGGAACGTCGACGCCGTGCTGGACGGGGATCTCGACGCGTTCATGGAGTCCTTCCTCCGCTGGCGGCGCGCCCAGGGGGACGACTAGCAGTTCGATTGGCGGCGCGCCCTGTATGGGGTGCTATCGTCCCTCACTTCAGGTGGCCAGCCCTGGTCGCGCGGGAGGGCGCTGCTCCGTGGACCTTCATGATCCGACTGGACAACGTCAGCAAAACCTACAAAGGCTCAGTCTGCGCTCTCCGCGACTGCTCGGTTGAGATCGGGCGGGGCGAGTTCGTCTTCCTCGTCGGTCCTTCCGGGGCCGGGAAGTCGACCTTCATCCGCCTGATCCTGCGCGAGGAGGCCCCTGACCGCGGTCAGATCTGGGTGGCGGGCTGGAACATCGGCCGC
>DASXYV010000382.1:0-4356 GCA_036502305.1 Acidimicrobiales bacterium | reverse complement strand
CCGTCGGTCGTTATCTCATGTGCGTGCACGTGCGACCCAACGCCACCCAGGTGGCCGTGCTCGAGGGCCGCTCCCTCATCGAGCACTACTTGTCGCGTCCCCAGGACGACGAGACGCTCATCGACGGGAACATCTACCTCGGGCGCGTGCAGAACGTGCTGCCGGGGATGGAAGCGGCCTTCGTCGACATCGGGACGCCCAAGAACGCCGTGCTGTACCGGGGCGACGTCCGCTACGACCCCGAGGACGTGCTGGAGGGAGGCAAGCGGGCGGATGCCCGGATCGAGCAGCTGCTTCGTCCCGGCCAGCACATCCTCTGCCAGGTCACCAAGAACCCGATCGGGACCAAGGGAGCCCGGCTCACCCAGGAGGTGTCTCTGCCCGGGCGGTTCGTCGTGCTCGTTCCCAACAGCGATACGTACGGGATCTCGAGGCGTCTCGGCGACGACGAGCGCAAGCGCCTGCGGCGGATCCTCGACGAGGTGCGGCCCGCCGGCCACGGGCTGATCGTTCGCACCGCCGCCGAGGGGTCCTCGGCCGCCGAGCTCAGTCGCGACGTGGCCCGGCTGGTCGCCGAGTGGCAGGGGATCGAGGCCCAGGCGAAGGGGGTGTCAGTTCCCTCATTGCTGTACCGCGAGCCCGACACGGCCGTACGGGTCATCCGCGAGGAGTTCAACCGCCAGTACCGGGGCGTGGTGATCGACGACCCCGAGCTGTACGAAGAGGTCCGCGACTACGTGGCCAGCATCAGCCCGGAGCTGACCGACCGGGTCGAGCTCTACGACACCGAGGCTGAGGCCCTGCCGCTCTTCGAGCGTCATCACATCCACGAGCAGCTCCACAAGGCGCTCGACCGCAAGGTGTGGCTGCCCTCGGGCGGCTCGATCATCATCGAGCGCACAGAAGCCCTGACCGTCATCGACGTCAACACGGGCAAGAACGTCGGCACCTCGAACCTCGAAGAGACCGTCTACCGCAACAACCTCGAGGCCGCCGAGGAGATCGCCCGACAGCTGCGGCTGCGGGACATCGGGGGCATCATCGTCATCGACTTCATCGACATGGAGGTCCGGGCGAACCGGGCCGAGGTGGCACGGGTGTTCCGTGAGGCCCTCGCCCGTGACAAGACCCGGACCCAGGTCTCGGACATCTCCGACCTCGGGCTGGTGGAGATGACCCGCAAGCGGGTCTCTGAGGGCCTGGTCGAGTCGTTCACCCAGCAGTGCCCGACGTGCAACGGGCGGGGAATCGTCTTCGACGAGTCGCTGCTGTGAAGCCCCAGGGGGCGTCCTTGCTACGCTCTGGAGCCATGTACGCGGTGATCGCCACGGGCGGTAAGCAGGCGCGCGTGACCGAGGGCGAGCGGGTCCTGGTCGAGCGCCTGGGCCTGGACGTGGGGGAGGAGGTCTCCTTCACGCCGGTCCTCGTGGTCGACGGCGAGACCGTGCTGGCCGGGCCCGACGCCCTGGCCGGCGCTTCGGTCTCGGCCCGGGTCGTCGGGGAGGAGAAGGGGCCCAAGGTGAACGGGTTCACCTACAAGCCCAAGACGAACAACCGACGCCGGTGGGGCCACCGCCAGCGCTACACCACCATCGAGATCACCGGCATCAGCGGGCCGTCCGGCGCGACGGCCAGGCGCCGGGCCTAGGAGCAGAGGATGTCCAAGACCAAGGGTGGAGGCTCGACCAGGAACGGCCGGGACTCCGCGGCCCAGCGGCTCGGCGTGAAGGTCTTCGACGGTACGTCGGTGAAGGCCGGGTCGATCATCGTGCGCCAGCGGGGCACGCGGTTCCACCCGGGTCTCAACGTCGGCCGGGGTGGTGACGACACCCTGTTCGCCACCGCCCGGGGGACGGTGAAGTTCGGTACCCGCAAGGGCCGCAAGCTCGTCGACATCCTGCCCGACCAGGGCTAGCCGGCCGCAGGGGCTCCGCCGGGCCCGTCGAGGGCTCGCCGGTAATCTCGGAGTGATGTCCGGGTTCGTCGACGAGGCCCAGCTCCACGTCAAGGGCGGTGACGGGGGGGCCGGCGCGGTCTCGTTTCGGCGCGAGGCGCACGTGAGCAAAGGCGGCCCCGACGGGGGGAGCGGCGGCGGCGGCGGGGACGTGTGGCTGGCTGCGACCACCGACGTGGCGTCGCTGCTGGCCTTCCGGGACCACCCTCATCGTCGCGCCGGCGACGGCACGCATGGCGGGGGCAAGAAGCGCCACGGTCGCGCCGGGGCGGATATCACGGTCGGGGTTCCCCAGGGCACGGTGGTGCGGACGCTGGCGGGCGACACCGTGACCGACCTGGCGACCGTGGGTGACCGGTGGCTGGCGGCTCGCGGGGGACGGGGCGGGCGCGGCAACGCCCGCTTCCTGTCCAACCGACGGCGAGCCCCCTCGTTCGCCGAACAGGGCGAGACTGGCGAAGAGCGCTGGCTCGATCTCGAGCTGAAGCTCATGGCCGACGTCGCGCTGGTCGGCTTCCCGAACGCCGGCAAGAGCACGCTCATCTCGCGCATCTCGGCCGCCCGGCCCAAGATCGCCGACTACCCCTTCACGACCCTCGAGCCGCACCTCGGTGTGGTGCGGACGGGGTCGTCGACCGATCCGAGCGATCTGGTCGTCGCCGACGTCCCCGGCCTCGTGGCGGGAGCGAGCGCGGGCAGGGGTCTCGGTCATCGCTTCCTCCGCCACGTCGAGCGGGCGCGCATCCTGGTGGTGCTGATCGACCTGGCGCCCACGGATGGCGCCCCGGCTGACGAGCAGGAGCGGATCCTGCTCGAGGAGCTCGGCCGCTACCGGCCCGAGCTCCTCGAGCGCCCCCGTCTGGTCGTGGGCTCCAAGGTCGATCTGCTGGGCCCCGACGCCGAACGTCCATCCGCCGATGGCCAGCCCGGCTCGCAGCAGGAGGTGCGCATCTCGGCGGTGACCGGTGCCGGGCTGGGCCCATTTCTCGGCCGATTGGCGGGCCTGGCGAGAGAAGCCCGGGCTGCCGACGCTCCCCTCCAGACTGTCGTCGTCCACCGTCCGGAGCCCGAAGGCGTCGATGTCGAGCGGTCCGATGACGGGGGGTTCGTCGTGCGGGGCCGCCCGGCCGAGCGGGCAGTGGCCGTGAGCGACCTCACCGACGCCCAGGCCCTCGACTACGTCCAGCACCGTCTGCACCGCCTCGGGGTCGACCGGGCGCTGGCCCGCGCCGGTGCCCGCGAAGGCGATCTGGTGCACGTGGGTGGCTTCACGTTCACGTTCGAGCCCGATCGCTGAGGGGGGTCGGGCCGTGATCGTGGTGGTCAAGATCGGGTCGTCCTCGGTGACCGACGCGGCTGGACGGGTCGACGGGGACGCTGTCACCAAGCTGTGCGCCGAGGTCGCCGCCGTCCGTGCGTCCGGCCACCAGGTCGTCGTGGTCAGCTCCGGCGCCATCGCCGCAGGCCGGCCGGCACTGGGGATGCGCGACGTCCGTCGGTCGGGAGCCCGCGCCGCCGATCTCGCCACCCTGCAGGCGATCTCCGCCGTGGGTCAGAGCCGCCTCATGCGGGTCTACGACGACCTGCTGGCCACCCACGGGCTGGTCGGCGGTCAGGTGCTGCTGGCACCCCTGGATTTCGTGCACCGCCAGCAGTACCTCCACGCCCGCCAGACCCTCACCCGCCTGCTCGAGCTCGGCGTCGTCCCCGTGGTGAACGAGAACGACGCCATCGCTGACGACGAGATCCGCTTCGGGGACAACGATCGCCTGGCCGCGCTGACCGCCCACCTGGTGCGCGCCGATGTCCTCGTCCTGCTCACCGATGCTCCCGGCCTGCTCACTGCCGATCCTCGCCTCGACTCGGAAGCCTCCCTGATCCAGGAGGTGGTCGAGGTGGACCGGGAGCTCGAGCGCATGGCCGGCGGGGCGGGCAGCGAGCGGGGCAGCGGCGGCATGGCCTCGAAGCTGGCGGCGGCCAAGATCGCCGTGTGGTCCGGCATACCGGTCGTCATCGCCGCCGCCGAGCGGGTGGGCGTGCTGGCCGAGGCGGTGGCGGGCCATCCGGGCGTGGGAACCGTCGTCCGGGCTCGGGATCGTCGGCTCCCCGCCCGCAAGCTGTGGATCGCCTTCGCCGTGGACGCCGCCGGCACCGTGGTGGTCGACGAGGGAGCCCGCCGCGCCCTCACCGAGCGGGGTACCTCGCTGCTTCCCGCCGGCGTCGTGGCGGTGAAAGGGACATTCGAGGCCGACGACGCAGTGGAGATCACCACCGCCGAGGGCCAGGTCTTCGCCAAGGGACTGGCCCGGATGCCGAGTCGCCGCCTGGCCCAGTGGCGGGGCCGGCGAACCGACGAGCTCCCCGACGATCTGCCCCACGAGGTCGTGCACCGCGACGATCTC
>DASXYV010000381.1:0-5778 GCA_036502305.1 Acidimicrobiales bacterium | reverse complement strand
CGCCTGGGCGTCCGCCGACACCGCGCAGCGCCAGGCCAGATAGCCCGCGGCGGTCCGGACCAGCGGACGGAGGACCGAGTACGCCAGGCTGGCCCCCGAGCGGTGGAACGTGCCGACCATGGGCCGGTCCGAGTACAGGAGGGTCGTCAGGGACGGACCCGGGGCGAGCGGCTCGTGCAGGTGCACGACGTCGAAGTCCTCGTCGCGCAGCGTCCGAATCGTGCGTAGCGCGCAGGGCAGGTCGGGCGCCAGCGGCGCCACCGAGCCGTTTCCGGCCAGCGGGATCGACCGGCCGAGCGGCGCCACCCCGCCATCGGGCGGGGGCCCATCGCAGGGCGCCATCACCCGCACCTGGTGGCCCTGCGATCGCAGGGCACGAGCCAGACCCAGCACCTGGCCTTGCACGCCACCGGGGATCGTCAAGCTGTACGGGCACACCTGGGCGACGCGCACGGATCAACGGTAGCCCCGGGCCACCAGGGCCGTTGCCGCCGACGCTGCGCCCGCCCGGAGCTTTCGGCTCGGTGAACCATCCGGGCGCGAGGCGCTCGCAGTCGCGATACCCACCACAAATCCGCAAGTTGTGGCCTGGATGCGCACACGGCACCCCGCCTACCGTCACGGTTCATCCACGCGAGGGAGGGCGCCCCCATGACCGTGCTTGGCCCAGCATCCGGCGAGCAGTCGAGGCTTCATCAGACGACCTTGGTCGAGCCCACGAGCGACATCGACGCCCTCGACGGCCAGGTCATTCGCCTCTTCAGCCTGGTGGGCGAGGGCATCGCCGGGGCCACGACCGCGTTCCTCGCCAGTGCCCGCCAGGCCGCCGCCCTCCTGGTGGCCGACGAGGAGGAGGTGGATGCGGTCTTCCATTCCGTGGAGGACCTGATCCGCGCCGAGGTGGTGTCCCGCACTCCCCCCTCGGAGCCGCGACTGGCGCGCCTGTTGGTGATCCTCCAGATCGTGCCCGAGCTCGAGCGCAGCGGGGACCTCGTCGACCACATCCGGTGGCGGGCCAGGCAGGGCCTGGCCCGGTCCCTCACGCCGACGAGCCGCGAGCTCGTGGATCGCATGGGCGAGCGGGCGACGGTGATGTGGAGGGCCGCCGCCTCGGCCTACCGCCAGCGTGACCGGACGATGGCCGAGCGGCTCCGCCGCTGGGACGACGAGCTCGACGATCTCCACGTCACCCTGACCGTCGAGCTGGCGACGACGGCGCTTCCAGTGGCGACCGCCATTGAGATGGGCCTCGTCGCCCGCTTCCTGGAGCGGCTGGGCGATCACGCCGTGAACGTGGCCCGGCGGCTCGAGACTCTCCCGAGCGACGCATGAGCTCTCCCCCCTACTCCGAGCGCATCGAGCTCATCGAACGGGCCCGCTCACATGCCATCTGGGCCCGGCGCCACCTGCTGGCCTACGACGCCGGCGGGGATCACGGGGGCGACCTCCTCAGAGCCCAGCGTCTCCTCGTGGCCGCGAGCCAGGCCCTGGGAACGGCGGCCATGGACTCGACCCTGCCGACGCAGGTGACCAAGACGCTGGTCGACTCCTGGGCCGGGCTCGACGCCTTCCTGCTCGCCGCCGGGGAGCTCGACGACGCGACGGGCGGTGCCGATGCCTACCAGTTCTTGCGGCGCGCGGCGACGTTTCTCATCGAGGCTCTTCCCGGCCGAGACGTGGGGGTCGGGGTCGGGGCGGACTGAGCCAGCTCGTCATCCGTACCGGACCTGACCGGTCGCCAGGCACTGGTCGGGGCCCGTCAGACCTGAGCCAGCACCTCGTTCAACGTGGCCGTGCTCGTGCTCCACACCTGGCGGGCCACGTCGATCGTCGGTGCCGCCATGGGCTCGACCGGGCTCGACTTCACGAACGACTCGGCCGTGTCCAACGTGGCCAGCACGATGGTGTCCACAGCCTGCACGGCGCCAGCCACCGCCGTGCGGGCGACATCGACGCCCTCGGTGGTCAAGGCGGCGGTCGACAGCACGATCTGATCGGTGAGCTTGACCTCGCCGTTGGCCTGGGCCTGGCCGTCTGCCGAGGGCATCGGGGAGCGTCGGGGTGCGCTGCGGGCGGCCTGCGTGGACTCCTGTACCGGTGCGTCCATGGTCACGCATCTCCTCTCCGTCACTGGCCTGGTCGGGGACCGCTCATCACGCTAGAAGGCCGGAGTAGCGACCTGGTTACCTCCAGGTGAGCAACGAACGAAGTTGACATTGCATCTGTAAGAGGCAGAGGGGAAACAACTTGCGCCCGGTCATGGACCGTCAGCGGGGATGATCCTCACTGAATTGTGCAGGTAGTTTCCCCGCCGCCTCTAAGGTCGGGTGATGGCTCTCTCAGACAAGACGGTCCTGCTGCTCGCCGCCGATCTCTTCGAGGACATGGAGCTGCTCTATCCGCTCTACCGGCTCGCCGAGGAGGGCGTGGCCGTGACGACCGCCGGGCTCGACGATCACCCGGTCACCGGTAAGAAGGGCCACGGACCGGTTCCCGTCGACACCACGGTGAACGATGTCAGCCCCGACACCTTCGACGCGCTGATCATTCCGGGCGGTTACGCGCCGGACAAGCTCCGCCGCTCGGATGCCGTACTCGAGCTGGTGCGCAGCTTCGACACCGCGGCAAAGCCGATCGCCTTCATCTGCCATGCCGGCTGGGTCCCGATCTCGGCCCAGGTGGTCAAGGGTCGGCGGGCGACGAGCGTCGATGCCATTCGCGACGACATGGTGAACGCGGGGGTCGACTGGGTCGACGAGGCCACGGTGGTCGACGGGAACCTGATCTCGGCCCGAACCCCAGCCGACCTGGGCCCCTGGATGAAGGCCCTGCTGCGGGCGCTAGAGGCCGAGACGCGCTAGCGGTCGCCCTGGACGTCAGCGACGCCGCCGCCCAACTGCAGTGCGCGTCAGAGCCAGCCGACGCGAGCGCTCGCCAACTCCCCCACCGGCGGCCGCGCCGCCTCGCCGGCACGGACCCGCTCCAGCAGCCTGCGGACCGACTCCATGATCTCGGGCACCGCGTGCCGAAGGCTGGCGCCGTCGCGAGGATCGACCGCCGCCGGGCTCACGCCTGCCTCGGCGAGGAGCTCGTCGAGGTCGCCGAGCCGGGCGGCGACCCAGCCGAGCGGGTCGACCGACAGCTCCTCGACGAACTGACGGTGACCTGGCTCCCATCCCGTGAACCTCGGGTGATGGTGGGTCCGATCGTGGCTCCCGGGCGTCCCGGCGACCGACTCGAGGAGATCGCCCCGCCAAACTGGCTGTCCCACGGAGATCGGCTGCGCCGAGTAGATCGAGCCGCTGAGCTCGCCCCGATCGAGCATCCTCACCTCGAGCCGGACGCCACGCTCGGGGCCCTCCTGGCCCGGACCCGGGTCGGGGTCGACGAAGTACAGGTCGCTGACCACGACGCCGATCGACTCGAACCCGAAGACGTACAGCATTTGAACACTCCTCTCCGCCCCGCAGCCTAGATCTGTCTCCCTGTGTAACCGTCGCCGGATCCGAACGTCTCTTTCATCGTGACAACGGAGGAGCAACAGAGATGACCACTCCGGCCGGGCCACCGGCAAGAAGACTCGCGTGGCCTCACGAGCCCTGCTCGACCGGCTCCATTCTGCGCTCCTTCCGCTGGCGCGAGCCCTCTCTGCGCGCCTTCTCGTTCCGGCAGTTGCTGCGTACGGCGACCGTTGACACCTCCGGCCCGTTCCAGCTATGAAGAACAGCGATGGCGACGGCGAGTCGTCGAACAACAGAAGGCGCAACGGGCCCTGATCGTCTGCCGTCCACCCGTTGCCAGTTCACCCTGGTGCCGCCAAGGCACTTTCTCTATCCCGCCATCCTCCTCCTCCTCGTCGAGGAGCCCCGTCACGGCTATCGGCTGATTGAGCCGCTGACGTCCCTCGGGTTCGGTCCCGTCGAACGCCCGCAGGTGTACCGTGCCCTGGCAGAGCTCGAGCGGGACGGCCTGGTCCGCTCCTGGCTCGAGCCACCTACAGCTGGCTCCGCGCGTCACGTGCACGCCCTTACGGCGGACGGACAGCAAGCCCTGGAGGCCTGGATGTCGGTGATCGCCCAGGAACGCGCCTGCCTCGATCGTGTGCTCGAGAAGTACTGGTACTGCAACGCCCACAGGTTGGCCGTCGTCAAGACGGCGCCCGGCGAATCGGCGGTGCAGACGCGGCCGGACACATCGGACGAATCGGTCAACGGCTCCGGACACTCCCCCGAGGTCGCCCTCACCAGCGAGCGGCACCGGTTCGACGTCATCAACGACCGTTCGGCGGTGGTGGTCGAGGCCCGATCCAGCATCGGACCGATTGCCTTCGGGACGACCGGAGTGCGGGGTTGGATCGACGTCGAGCTTCTCGACGGGCTCGTCGCCGTGGACAGCTCCCCAACCGCCTGGCTCGAGGTGTCGCTCGAGGAGCTCAGCTCGGGCAACGCCCTCTACGATGCGGAGCTCGTCAGCAGAGCCGACGCTCGCCGCTTCCCGACTGCGGCCGTCGACCTCAATCAGGTGTCCCGCATGGGAGACGGCAACCGATACCAGCTCGAAGGCGACGTGACGTTCCACGGCGTGACCAGGCGCCTCGGTGGTGCCGTGACGGCGGCCCTGCTCGATGAGCGGACGATGATCGTCACGGGGGAACAGACATTCGACGTCCGTGACTTCGACATGTCCCTACCAACGATGCCCCTGCTCAAGATCTACCCCGACGTGAGAGTCCATCTGCACGTCGAGGCCGGTCTGGCGATCTGAAGGCCGTGGGCATCCTCGTCGCCTTCGCCGTGGGATACGCCCTGGGGGCGAGGGCCGGTACGGAGGGGCTCGAGGAGTTGACGGCGTCCATTCGGGTCCTGCGGGAGTCCGAGGAGTTCGAGGCGCTCGTGTCGGCGTTGCGCTCGTACCTGAGCCATGCTCTCCAGGAGCTGGGCGAGTCGCTCGCTCCGGAGACCCAACGGCCCCAGACGGTCACCGACCTCCTCGGCCGCCTCCGCAGCCCCGTGTCCGGAATGAACCCGCCCTCCCGCGGCGCCTGACTGGACTCACCGACGACCGTCTGAGCAACCCAGTCACCGCGGCTGCCGCGCTCCTCGCCCGAGCGAGGGTCCGGCGGCCGTCCGCTCCCGTGTTCCACACCCAATGGGTACCGAACGCACCCATTGACTGGGGCTGCGGACAGCATTAGATGAAGTTCGAGACCTCCGCCGAGCTGGGCGCGTCCGCGGTGGCGCGCCCACGGCGTCGTCTGCAGTCAGTCTTGGGTGAGCGCGGGAGGTGCGGAGTGACGACGGTAGAGGCCCCACCCGATGAGACGGTGGTCCATGTCCTGTGGATCAACGCCGGATTGAGCTGCGACGGCGACTCGGTCGCCCTGACCTCGGCGACCCAGCCGACCATCGAGGAGATCGCCCTCGGCGCCCTCCCCGGGCTGCCCAAGGTCGCCGTGCACTGGCCCCTCATCGACTTCGAGTGCGGGCCGGAGCAGGGCGCAGACAACTTCATCGAGTGGTTCCACAAGGCGGACCGCGGCGAGCTGGAGCCGTTCGTGCTCGTGGTGGAGGGGTCCATTCCCAACGAGTCCATCAAGTCAGAGGGCTATTGGTGCGGGTTCGGCAACAACCCGGCCACGGGCCAGCCCATGACCACGAGCGAGTGGATCGACCGGCTCGCTCTCAAGGCCTTGGCCATCTTGGCCGCCGGCACGTGTGCCACCTACGGCGGGATCCACGCCATGGCCGGCAACCCGACCGGCGCCATGGGCGTGCCCGA
>DASXYV010000380.1:0-3189 GCA_036502305.1 Acidimicrobiales bacterium | reverse complement strand
TGCTCTCGGAACCGCAGTCCGCGTACGCGGCGGCGCCGGCTCCTCCGCCGCCCGCCGCTGCACCTCCCGCCCTGCCCCCACCGGGCACCCCGGGCCTGGTGCCTCCGCTGGGGCCGAGGGCCTGGGTGGTGGTGGACGCCGACACGGGCAACGTGGTCAACGCCGCCGACGACCACGCGCCGATGCGGCCCGCCAGCATCAGCAAGGTGCTGACGGCGATCGTCGCGGTCCAGCACCTGCCACCGAACGCAATGGTGCCCGTCAGCCCCGTGGCGGCCGGCACCGAGTCGGTGAACCTGGGCATGAAGGTTGGACAGGTCTGGAGCTTCACCGACACGCTCCACGCCATGCTCATGCTGTCGGCCAACGACGCGGCCACAGCCTTGGCCGAGAGGGTGAGCGGGTCGCGAGAGGCGTTCGTGGCCGAGATGGAGCGCACGGGAGCCGCCCTGCACCTGGTCGACCACCCGGTCATCCGCGACCCCGCGGGGCTCGATGACCAGTTCTCCGTCCAGGGGGGGAACTTCGTCTCCGCCTACGACCTGGCCGTCATCGCCCGGACGGCGCTGGCGATCCCCGTGATCCGCGAGATCGTGGACCTGCCCGAGTACCGGTTCACGGCTCCCGACGGGGTGGTCCACGTGATCCGCAACGTCGACCGGGGCCTGGAGCTGTACCCGGGGGCCATCGGGATCAAGACCGGCTACACGAAAGCGGCGGGGAACACGTTCATGGCCGCCGCGACCCGCAACGGGCGGACGATGCTGGCGGTTGTCCTCCAGTCGCCGGACATCTACCGCTCGGCGAGCGCGCTGCTGGACCTTGGCTTCGCCACCCCGGTTGCAAGAGAGTCGCGGGTCGACCACCTGCCTGCGGTGTCGACGTCGGCCCCGGCGCCAACCGCCACTACGGAGCCGGTCACCCACCGAGCCACGGGCGGCCTCGCTGTTGCTCCGGCTCACGGTGCGGGGTTCTTCGGCGGGTTGCTGCGTGACATCGTCCTCGGCGTCGCCGCGACCGTTCTCGTGCTGGCCACCGTCGTGGTGGTGCTCCGGCGTCGAGCCGTGCGTCGGCGACGGACTCGCCTCGGGCCGCTGGCGACGCGGCGGTACTAGCTTGCGGCGGTGGCCGCGTTGCTGGTGGGCGCCTGCGCCGCGAGCGGGCTGGGTGCTGGGTCCCTCGTGCGCCGAGGCCGTCCGTACACCGAGCTGTCGACGGCGACATTGTTCGCGGCGGCAGGCCTGCGGTTCGGCTTCGACGCCGTCCTCCCTGCCTACTGCTTGTTCTTCGCGGTCCTGGTGACGGTGGCCGCCGTCGACGTGGAGCAGCGGGTGATCCCGAATCGTGTCCTGCGCCCCGCCATGGCCCTGACGGTGCTGCTGCTGGGCGGGGCGGCGATCGTCGACGGCGCCGGTGGCGCCGCGCTCGACGCACTGATCGGCGGCGCCCTCGCTTTCGCCGCCATGTTCCTCGTGCACCTGGGCCAGCCCCGGGGCCTCGGCTTCGGCGACGTCCGGCTGGCCGGGTTCATCGGCCTCTACCTGGGCTGGCTGGGCCTCGGCGACGTCGCCGTGGGACTGGTGCTCGGGTTCCTGCTCGCCGCCGTCGCGGGCCTCGTTCTGATCGCGGCGACGGGCCGCGGCTTCATGGTGCGGCTGCCCTTCGCTCCTTTTCTCGGCGCCGGTGCCGTGCTCGCCGTGCTCTGGGGCGGTCCGCTCGCCCGCGTCTCGTCGGGCTGAATGTCACGGCCGGCGGCGGGGCTGGGGCCCCGCCCGGGGCGGCGAAGCCGCACAGCACCACGGCCGGTGGCGGGGACCCACCAGTACATTGGGCTTCGTGCTTCGCTTCCTCACCGCAGGTGAGTCCCATGGACAGGCGCTCGTCGTCGTCGTCGAGGGGCTTCCGGCCGGTCTGCCCATCACGGTGGAGGAAGTGCAGGGTGAGCTGGCCCGGCGCCGGCTCGGGTACGGCCGCGGACCCCGGATGCGGTTCGAGGCGGACGAGGTGACCCTGCTCGGAGGCGTCCGTCACGGCCGGACGCTGGGCTCGCCGGTGGCCATCGTGATCGCCAACACCGAGTGGCCGAAGTGGTCGGAGGAGATGTCGCCCGGACCGGGAGCGCCGTCCAGGGTGCTGACCCAACCGCGGCCTGGCCATGCCGACCTGGCGGGCATGCAGAAGTACGGCTTCGACGACGCCCGTGACGTCCTCGAGCGGGCATCGGCGCGCGAGACGGCCGCTCGTGTCGCCGCCGGTGCCTGCGCCAAGGCGCTGTTGGCCCGACTGGGCATCGAGGTGCTCAGCCACGTGGTAACGGTTGGGTCGGTCGAGGCTCGAGCCGGAGTCCGGCCCGAGCCCGGCGATCTGGCTCGCATCGACGCCTCACCGCTCAGGTGCTTCGATCCCGAGGTCGAGCAGGCCATGGTGGCCGAGGTCAAGGCGGCGGCCAAGGTGGGCGACTCGCTGGGGGGCGAGGCCGAGATCCTCGCCTACGGCGTCCCGGTCGGGCTCGGGAGCCATGTCCACTGGGACCGCAAGCTCGACGGGCTCCTGGCTCAGGCCCTGATGAGCATCCAGGCCGTGAAGTCCGTGGGCCTCGGCGACGGAGCCGACCTGGCTGGCAGGCGGGGGTCGGAAGCCCATGACGCCATCGCCTGGGACGCCGATGCCGGCGCCTACCGGCGCGAGACCACCCGGGCCGGCGGAGTGGAAGGCGGCATGTCCACCGGGGGACTCCTGGTGGCACGGGTGGCCATGAAGCCGTTGGCCACGCTCAACCGGCCCGTGCTCAAGACGGTCGACGTCGTGTCGAAGGAGGAGACGGTCTCGTTCAAGGAGCGCACCGATGTCACCGCCGTGCCCGCCATGGGCGTGGTGGCCGAGACCATGGTGGCGCTCACGCTGGCCGGGGAGGCGCTGCGGAAGTTCGGCGGCGACTCGCTGGGCGAGGTGCGGCGCAATCGCGACGCCTACCTGGCGACCCTGGGGGAGCCGGTATCCGAGGTCGGTGCCGGGGATGGCTGAGCACGTCTTCATCGTGGGGATGATGGGCTCCGGGAAGACGACGATCGGTCGGCTCCTCGCCGAGCGGCTCGGGTGGCGTCATCTCGACAGCGACGAGCAGGTCGGGCGGGACACCGGGCAGACGGTTCCGGAGATCTTTGCCCAGCGTGGCGAGCCCGCATTTCG
>DASXYV010000379.1:0-1940 GCA_036502305.1 Acidimicrobiales bacterium | reverse complement strand
CCCACTGCCAGCCGGGCGGGGTCGCCGCCGAGCTCCGTGGCGACCCCCGCCACCCAGCACAGCGCTGCCCAGCAGTCGTCGGCAGGCGCCGGCGCGGGGTACTCGGGCGCCAAGCGGTAGTCGACTGACGCCACCAGCGCGCCCGACCGGTTGGCCAGCTTGCGACAGGTCGTGTCGGCGGTGTCCAGGTCGCCGATCACCCACCCGCCCCCGTGGTACCAGACGAGGATCGGCAATGGGGCCGTGCCCGCGCCGGCGGGCCGGTACACGCGAACGGGGATGGCCCCCGCGGGGCCGTCGGCGCTGGCATCGTCCACCGAGCCGACAGCCTCAGGGACACCGTCGGCCGCGGCGACCATCTTCATCGTCTCGCGCAACCCCTCCGGGGTCACCTCGCGGAAGTCGACGCTCTCCATGGCGGCCATCTGCTCGAGCATGACCTCGATCTGTGGGTCGAGCGGCATGGGTGATCTCCTCGGGTCGGTCGGAAACCTCAGCTGTTCTTCGCCGGCGCCAGGCCTCGGGCCTCCAGCGCGACACGGATCCGCTGCGTCACCTCGGGGATCGGTCCGCTGCCGTCCACGTCGACCAGGATCTGCCGCTCGCGGTAGAACTCGAGGAGCGGTTCGGTGGTCGTACGGTACTGCGCCAGCCGGTGACGGATGGTGTCGGCCGTGTCGTCGGTGCGACCGGTGCGGCGGCCCCGCTCGAGCAGGCGCCGCTCCAGCTCGCCGTCGGGGACGGTCAGATGGACGACGGCCGAGAAGGTGAGCCCGTGCTCGGTCGCCCAGGTGTAGGCGGCCAAGGCCTGGTCCAACGTACGCGGGAACCCGTCGAGGACGAACCCTTCGAGCACCACCGGCTTGGTCAATCGCTCCTGCACGAGGCGCAGCACGAGGTCATCCGGGATGAGGTCCCCCCGCTCGAGATAAGGCCGGACCCGCCTCCCCAGCGGCGTGGAGCGGGCAACATGGTCACGCAGGAGCTCGCCGGTCGAGACGTGGGGAACACCGTACTCCGCGGCGAGCTGGTCGCCCTGGGTGCCCTTCCCGCCTCCGGGCGGGGCGATGAGAAGGAGCCGGATCATGGGGCCTGGTCGCCGCGCCGGCGGCTAGGTCGTCGGGCCGGCCTCCCGAGCCGGCGTGGTCTGGGGGCGGAGCCTGATCGCCGGCAGCTGCCGGTCGGTCAGGGTCTGGTAGTGCGACCACCCCGGATAGAACTCGTGCAGGCGGGACCACAGCGCGCCGCGGTCGTCAGGACCGACCGTCTCGGCCACGACGCTGAGCGTCCGTCGGCCATCTCGCACCGTCGCCTTGGGATCGGCCTCGAGGTTGAGGAACCATGCCGGGGGCTCGGGACGGCCTCCGTTCGAGCCCACGACCACGAAGTCCTCGCCGTCTCGCATATAGAGCAGGGGCGTGGTCCGCGGCTGGCCGCTGCGACGCCCAACCGTGTGGAGCAGCAGGATCGGCCCCTGCGAGGACCTGGCTCCGACCCGGCCGTCGCTGGCCTCGTACATCCAGCGATGGACCTTGTAGAACAAGGGGCCCAGCGTTCGATCGAACCGAACCGCGTTCTTAGGTTTCACCCTGGGGGACTCTACCCACCGACCGACTCCCGCTGCCCACCGTTGGCTCGAGTCGCATCCGCTGGGCGAGTGGCGCCGAAGTAGTAGCCCTGGCCCAGTTCGCACCCGAGCTCGGTCAGGATGTCGGCCTGGTGGGCCGTCTCTACCCCCTCGGCAACCGTGAGCATGTCGAGGGATCTGGCCAGGTCCACGACGGTGCTGACGATCGTCTCGTCCTTCGAGCGACGACCGAGACCGGCGACGAAGGACCTGTCGATCTTCACCACCTCGACCGGTAGCTCCCGGATCGACGTGAGCGAGCTGTAGCCCGTACCGAAGTCGTCGACGACCAGCCGGACGCCGAGATCTCGCA
>DASXYV010000378.1:0-15716 GCA_036502305.1 Acidimicrobiales bacterium | reverse complement strand
CCCGCCCGGGAACGCAGCCGGCCCGGGAGGCCCGCCCGGGAACGCAGCCGGCCCGGGAGGCCGGCCCGGGAACGCAGCCGGCCCGGGAGGCCGGCCCGGGAACGCAGCCGGCCCGGGAGGCCGGCCCGGGAACCCAGCGGGCCCGGAGCCAACGAGGGCGGGCTGCGCCCGGCCGCTGACCGCCCGCTGCGTTTGCCATCACCATGCACCCGAGGATCTCGGTCAGCGCCATCTCGACCAGCGCATGGGATCTGGACGGCGACCTGGCGTTCTACGCCAGTGCTGGCATCGACCAGGTGGGCGTGTCGCTCCACAAGCTCGAGCGACACGGGCTGGAGGGCGGGGCCCACGAGGTGGCGGCGGCGGGGCTGCGTGTGACCAACCTCCTGGTGCGGGGCCCGTTCACCCTGGCCGAGCCGGGGGGCTGGGAAGCCCAGCAGCGGCGAACGCTGGCCGGTCTGGACGCCGCGGTCGTCATGAAGGCCGAGTGCATGGTGCTCACGACCGGGCCGGCAGGCCCGCTGTCGTGGGAGGACGCCGCCGACGCCCTCGCAACGGTGCTGTCGCCGGTCGTCGTCGAATCGAAGCGGCGGGGGCTCCCGCTCGCCCTCGAGCACACCAACTCGCTGCGGCCCGACGTGGGCTTTCTGCATTCGCTGCGCGACACCATGGACCTGGCCCGCGAGCTCGGTGTCGGGGTGTGCATGGAGGTCAACGCCTGCTGGGGCGAACGGGGACTGGCGCAGACCGTTGCCCGCGGGGCCGACCTCCTGCGCATGGTGCAGGTCAGCGACTACGTGATCGGGACCCTGCGCACACCGGACCGGGCCGTCCCCGGCGACGGCGACATCCCACTCGCCCGGATCATCGGGCTGCTCGTCGAGTCCGGCTACGGCGGGGTGTTCGACATCGAGCTCGTCGGCCCCCGCATCGAGGAAGAGGGCTACGAGCGGGCCGTTCCCCGAGCCATCGAACGCGTCGAGGCGCTGCTGACTGGCGCGGGGATCTGACGGTGGCGAGGGTCCGTTGACTCGCTCGAGCCCCCCTTCTACTGTGCTGGACGAAACATGACACCAGCGTCATGCCGGCTTCGTGAGCCTGGCCTCGGCGAAGATCGGCGCCCCAAGGAGGCGACGTGGACGCACCCCGGGGGATGAGCAGTGTCCTGACGGTGGATGGCGACGCTCACGTCATCGAGCCGCCCGACCTGTGGACGACTCGCATGGACGCCGACCGATGGGGCGACTGGATCCCCCGCCGGTCGGGCGGGGGAGACACGCTCTACGTCGGGGGGGTGGCCCGCGGTAGTGGGAAGGAGGCGGTCGCCGCGATGGCCCGCCTGACGGGCCAGCCCATCGAGGCCCTCCAGTCGCAGTGGCCGAGCTGATGGCCAGCCTGGAGGCGCTGCCGGAAGCGGACCAGCGCCGGATCGCCGGCGAGAATGCCGTCGCCGCCTACGGCCTGCCCGTCACGGTGCCCGGCTAGCAAGGCCAGGGCGGGCGGCGACACCATGGACTTCGACTACCCGCCCGAGGCGGAGAAGCTCCGACACGAGCTCCGGTCCTGGCTGGACGCCAACCTCACCGAGCGCCTCCGGGGCGCCAGCTGGGCCAACGCCAGCGACGCCGACAATCAGGACGTGGCTCTTCTTCGGGAGTGGAACGCAAAGCTGGCCGACGCCGGGTACGCCGCCATCGCCTGGCCCGAGGAGTACGGCGGCCGGGGCGCCGGTGTGATGGAGCAGGTCGTGCTGGCGGAGGAGATGAGCCGGGCGGACGCGCCCGGAACCCTCAACCCCATCGGTATCTCGAACATCGCCCCCGCGATCATGGCGCATGGGACCGAAGCGCAGAAGCGCCGGCTCCTGCCCAGGATGCTGCGAGGCGACGACATCTGGTGCCAGGGCTTCTCCGAGCCTGACGCCGGCTCGGACCTGGCCTCGCTGCGGATGTCTGCCGTGCCAGACGGGGACCACTACGTCGTCAACGGCCAGAAGGTCTGGAACACCCTGGGGAACTTGGCGAACTGGTGCGAGCTGCTCGTGCGGACCGATCCCTCGGTGTCCCGTCATCGCGGCATCAGCTGCCTGCTCGTCGACATGACGCTCCCCGGTATCGAGGTCCGCCCGCTCTTCACGATCACCGGGGAGCGGGACTTCAACGAGATCTTCTTCACCGAGGTACGGGTGCCGACCTCGAGTCTCCTCGGACCGGAGAACGACGGCTGGCGGGTGGCCATGACCACCCTCATCCACGAGCGCGGCGGCGTCGCCGATCTCCACCTGGGACTGCGCAAGAGGATCAGGACCCTTCTCGATCTCGCCCGATCAACCATGATCGACGGACGAGCGGCGTCGCAGGACCCGGTCCTCCGTCAGCGCCTGGCCAGCGTCTACCTCGAGGGAGAGCTCCTCAAGCTCCTCAGCGAGCGGGCCCTCTCGGCGGCCATCCACGGGCGGGAGCCTGGACCCGAGTCGAGCGTGGCCAAGCTCGTCTGGAGCGAGGCCGGGCAGCACCTCGCCGAGGTGGCCGCCGACGTGCTCGGTCGGGTGACCGCCGACGGGCCCTGGGCGCGGGATCTCCTCGCCTCACGCTCCCTCACCATCGCCGGGGGCACCACCCAGGTGAACAAGAACATCATCGCCCAACGTATCCTGGGGCTACCTCGGTCGAGCTGACGGAGGGCTCATTCATGCGCACAGCAGCAACCGATCTCGTCGGCATCGACGTTCCCATCTTCGGCTTCAGCCATTGTCGTGACGTCGTCGCCGCGGTCAGCAATGCCGGCGGCTGCGGCGTGCTCGGCGCCGTCGCCCACAGTCCCGAGCAGCTCGATGTCGACCTCAGCTGGATCGAGCAGGAGGTGAAAGGCAAGCCCTACGGGGTCGACCTGCTCGTACCCGAGAAGTTCGCCGGTGCCGACGAGGGAGGGCTCGATCGCAGCCAGCTGCGCAGCCTCGTGCCAGAGGAGCACGGGGCGTGGGTCGACGACCTCCTGAGCCGCTACGACGTGCCGGCGGCCCCTGCCGACGACACGGCCTTCAGCGGTATCGGCGGGATGCGCATCGATCCCAGGAGCATGGCGCCGCTGCTCGATGTGTTGTTCGGGCACCAGACCCGACTGGTGGCCTCCGCCCTCGGTCCACCGCCGGCACACTTCATCGAGCGCGCCCACGCATCCGGCATCCCGGTCGCCGCACTGGCCGGGTCGGTCGAGCACGCCCGCAGGCACGTGCAGGCGGGAGCCGACCTGATCGTGGCCCAAGGGACCGAGGCCGGCGGCCACACGGGGTTGATCGCGACGATGGTGCTCGTGCCCGAGGTTGTCGATGTGGTCGCACCGGTCCCCGTGCTCGCCGCCGGGGGCATCGCCCGCGGCCGTCAGCTGGCGGCTGGCCTGGCCCTCGGCGCCGACGGCGCATGGTGCGGGTCGGTGTGGCTGACAACCGAGGAAGCCGAGACGCCACCGGTGGTCAAGGACAAGTTCCTGCAGGCGGGCCTCGGGGACACGGTGCGGTCGAGGTCGATGACCGGCAAGCCGGCGAGGATGCTGCGCACCGCGTGGACTGACGAGTGGGAGCGTCCCGACGGTCCCGACCCCCTGCCCATGCCGATCCAGCCACTGCTCATCGGCGACGCCATGCGCCGCATCCACCGCGTCGCCGGCAAGGAGGGCACGGGTGCGAACGATCTCGTGACGTACTTCGTCGGACAGGTCGTCGGCTCGATGGGAACGGTCCGACCGACGCGGCGAGTGGTGCTGGAGATGGTCGAGGAGTTCATCGACACCGTCCAGCGCCTCGACGACCTGGTGAAGGAGTAACGGGCCGGCCTCCCCTGCCGACCGGCCTCGATCGGCGTCCTCTCGGGGCCCGGCACTAGTCTCGGGATCGCTCGCGCCGACGTGGGCCCACAGACGGGAGGCGATCGTGGCCTGGGACTTCTCGACCGATCCGGAGTTTCAGCAGCAGCTCGACTGGGTCGAGGAATTCTGTCGGACCGAGATCGAGCCCCTCGATCTGGTGTTTCCGGGAGCGCCCTGGTCGCGCAACCCCAAGGCGAAGGCCCTCGCCGATCCCCTGAAGCAAAGAGTCAAGGACCGCGGGCTGTGGGCGCTGTTCCTGGACGAGGAGCTCGGTGGTCCCGGCTACGGCCAGCTCAAGCTGGCGCTGCTCAACGAGGTCCTCGGCCGCTACGGCTCGGCGCCGGTCGTCTTCGGCACCTCCGCCCCTGACACGGGGAACATGGAGATGCTGGCCGCCTACGGCACCGAAGAGCAGAAGCAGCGCTGGCTGCGACCCCTCATGAACCAGGAGATCTTCTCGGCCTACTCGATGACCGAGCCCCAGGGCGGTTCAGATCCCAACCTGTTCAAGACCCACGCCATGCGGGACGGCGAGGAGTGGGTCATCAACGGCGAGAAGTGGTTCACCAGCCTGGGGGCCCGTGCCGACATCATCTTCGTGATGTGCACCAACGGTATGTTCGTGGTGCCCCGGAAGACGCCGGGCGTGGAGTTCATGGACTATCCGGAGACGCACAACCACGTCCGGTACAACGACGTGCGGGTGCCGCTCGACCACCTGCTCGGTCCGGAGGACGGCGCCAAGGTCCTGGCCCAGCGGCGTCTCGGCGGTGGCCGCATCCACCACGCCATGCGCACCGTCGCCCAGGTGAAGCGGGCCTTCGACATGATGTGCGAGCGCGCCCTCAGTCGTGAGTCCCACGGCAAGACCATCGCCGACCACCAGATGGTCCAGGAGGCCATCGCCGACTCGTACGCGGAGATCAACATGCTGCGCCTCCTCGTGCTGTGGACGGCGTGGACTATCGACAACTCCAGCACCCAGGAGGCCCGCACCCAGATCGCGGCGTGCAAGTACACCTGCGCGAAGGTCCTGCGCGAGGTTACCTATCGCGCTCTGCACATCCTGGGCTCGCTCGGGACCACCAACCTCACCCCTCTTCAGGCCATGTGGGCAAGCGCCCCCACCATGGCCATCGCCGACGGCGTCGACGAGGTCCACAAGGTCACCGTCGCCCGCAACGTGCTCAAGGGCTACCGCCCCCACCCCGGCCTCTGGCCCACGGAGTACCTGCCAGCCAAGCGCCAGGAGGCCAGGAAGAAGTACGCCACCCAGCTGGCCGCCGACCCCGACCTGGCGGCGTGGGCCGATCACGCCGAGCGGTCAATGGCGCGGAGCCACTAGTCGACGGGCTTCACCAGGTTGACGTTGCCCTCGCCGGGCACGAGCTCGAGGCGGGTCCCGACCAGCTCCCGCCGCTCGGCCTCGGCCAGCAGATCGGCGTCATCCATCCTGGCGTAGCAGCGCGTCCCGTCGGGCAGGTCGCACACGGCCAGGCCCCAGTCGGCGCCGCCATCCCGCCCGTGGGCGACGGTGTAGGCAGCCATGGTGGCCTCACCCGTGGCCACGTCGCGGATCGCCCGTCGGGGCCGTTCGTCCAGGCCCGACTGGATCTCGCTCGAGCGCGGCGGGCGAACCGGTCCGGGTGTCGTGGAGTACACGCCCCAGACGTGCTTGGTCATGTGCATCCCCACGCCGGTGACCAGTCCTGTGGCGCCCGGGTCCCGTCTGAGAACCTGCGCCATGGTGGCGATGGAGTGGGTCATGTAGTTGCTCCCCGCTCCGCCGGCGAAGGGCAGGCCACCGGTGACGGTGACGCTCCGCTCCTCATCCTGAGACAGGCCGAGGGCGTCGAGACCGAAGTTGATCGAGCTGCCGAAGCAGCTGTAGAGATCCAGATGGCCGACGTCGTCGATCCCGACTCCAGCAACCCGGAGGGCCTCGTCCCCCGCGGCACGCATCGCCGGTGACGCCCACATTGGATCGTGCTCGGCCACGTACACCGGGTCGGTGGCGTAGCACCACCCTCTGAGGTACACCCGCCGCTCGGGCGCCACCCCGAGCGCATCGGCCTTCTCGTGGCTGGCGATGATCACGGCCGCCGCCATGTCGACGTCCATGATCGAGATCATGTACTTCGTGTACGGATATCCGACCATGCGGTTGGTGGGGCTGGCGGTCGTGAGCTCCTCGGAGCTGCGTCGCGTCGGGAACCAGGCGTACGGGTTGTCGGCCGCCACCTCGGTCATGGGAGCCATCAGGTCGCCGAGCTGGCGGCGATAGGTCTCCGGGTCGATGCCGAGGTGGGCGCGCCGGGCGACGTCCCACACCGCGAACGTCAGCCAGGCCTGGAAGACCTCGTGCGCCACCTCGGCGGGATGGAACGGGGCCTCGAACGGGAAGGGCTTGCGCTCGGGGTCCGGGTGGCTCCACGCCGGCCTCGTGCCTGCCTTCTTCATCTGGCGTCGCGTCTCGAGGCACTCAGCCCCCGTGATGAGGGCCAGGTCGGACTCTCCCCGGAGGATTGACTCCGCGGTGGTCTGCACGAGCAGCTGGGGTGTGGTCCCGCCGATGCCCGAGTAGAGGCGGTGGCGCGGCGCCGCGCCCACCCGGTTGGCCAGCCGCCCCGGAGGGTCGTCGTACTGCCAGCTCTGGCAGTACACGATCTGCAAGCTGTCCAGCTGTTCGAGGGCACCTGCCCGGCCGCTGTCGGCCGCCGCGGCGCGGCAGACCTCCTCCCACATGGCGAGGGGCTCCGGCGCACCGCTCGGAGAGTCCTCCGGACGCCACACCTGCTGACCCACGCCGATGAGGCAGGGGGTGCGGGGATCGATGCGTGCCACCTACATCCCCTTCCACCGAGGGGGCCGCTTTTCAGCGAAGGCCAGCGGCCCTTCCTTGGCGTCTTCGCTCTTGAAGACCATGTTCGAGAGCTTCTGCTCGATCTTGTAGGCCTCGTCCATGGTGACGGCGAGCCCACGCAGCACGCTCTCCTTCGTCGCCCGCACGGCGAGCGGGCCGTTGGCGGTGATCCGCCCGGCCCACTCGAGCGCCCGATCCAGGAGCTTCTCCCGCGGAACTATCTCGTTGATGAGCCCGAGCTCGAGGGCTCGCTGGGCGGGAAAGGCCTCGGCGGTGAGAAGGAACTCCATGGCCGCCGGGAACGCCACCTGGCGGGGAAGGCGGACAGTGGTGCCTCCCCCGGCGAAGAGGCCCCGCTTGGGCTCCATCACCCCGAAGGTGGCGTTGGGGCTGGCGATGCGGATGTCGATGCCCCCGAGCATCTCCATCCCACCCGCCACGCAGGGCCCGTTGACCGCGGCCACGATCGGCTTGTACAGCTCGACATTGCGCAGCACGGCGTAGGTCCCGTCCGTCAGCCGGCAGCCGTCGACCTCGGTCACCTCGCCCGAGCCGATCTTCTCCGCCAGCGCCGTCACCTGCGGGATGTAGGTCTTGAGGTCGGCGCCGACGCAGTAGGCGTCGTCAACACCTGTGATGATCGCCACCCAGGCGTCCGGATCGTCCTTGAAGCGTCGCCAGGCCCGTGTCAGGTCCCGGAAGTGGTACATGTCCAGCGCGTTGCGCGTCTCGGGCCGGTCGATGGTGATCACCGCTACGTGGCCGTCGCGCTCCTCATAGTGGATCGGCATGCGGCCGGAGACCTCCAGGCGGCTCAGCGGGACCCTGACATGGTAGTCAGGGATCAGGAGAACAGGACTCTCAGGCGACTCAGGCGACTCAGGCGAAGAGGAACCCGCCGCCGTCCACCATCAGGGTCTGGCCGGTCAGGTAGCGGCTGGCGTCCGAGCAGAGGAACAGCGCGACCGGCGCGACGTCGTCCTCGGGATCGCCGAGGCGTCCGATCGGGTGGTCCCGTATGAACCGTTCGTGGGCGTCGGCGTCCCGGGCGGCCGCGTCCTGACCCCGCTTGGAGGCGGCCCCCGGGCAGATGCAGTTGACCACGATCCCGTCACGGCCCCACTCCCGGGCGGTGGTGCGCGTCAGGGCGCGGATCGCTTCCTTCGACGCGTTGTAGGCGGCATAGCCAGGCATGCCCGTGATACCCGCGGCCGATGCAAAGTTGACGATCCGGCCCCAGTGGGCCGCCCTCATGTGCGGATAGACGGCCTGCATTGTTCCCAGCGTCGCCTTGGGTCCCGAGTTGTACAGCACGTCCATGTCGTCCTCGACGACGTCGGCGACGGGCGCGATCGGACGGAACGTCTGGGCGTTGTTGATCAGGGCGTCAACCCTCCCGAAGCGCGCCAGGGTTCGAGCCACCATGTCATCGATCTGTTCACGCCTATTGATGTCGCAGACCGCGCCCAGCACGGGAACGCCCAGCGCCTCGAGCTCGGACACAGTCCGCTCGGATCGGTGCGCCTTCCACTCGGCCACGACGATGCTGGCGCCGTGCTTGCCCAGGTGGTGGGCCATCCCCCGGCCGATGCCCTGTCCCGAGCCGGTGATGATGACGACACGTCCGGCCACCCCGTGCTCGGTCATCTCGCTCCTGTTCATCCTGGCCGGCGTCCCGGGCCGGGCGTGCTCGTCTGGGCCGGCCTCCCGGGCCGGCCCCGATTGTGTGACACCAGGGTCAGCTTCCGCTGCTCGGAGGATAGAGTCCCGCCGTGGAGTACGCCCTGTATCTCCCCCAGCTGCGCATGTCGTTCGGGGCGATCGAGGAACGGGCGGCGGCAGCCGAGGAGCTCGGCTTCCATTCGGTGTGGCTCATGGACCATCTCGCGGCGCCGGCAATGCCGGAGGCGGACACCCTCGAAGGCTGGACGGTCGCCACCGCCCTGGCGGCGCGCACGTCCCGGATCCGCATCGGGCACCTGGTGTTGTGCGACGCCTTTCGACATCCGGCGCTCCTGGCCAAGATGGCAGCGACGCTCGACGTGCTGAGCCACGGTCGCCTGGAGCTCGGGATCGGGTGGGGATCGGTGGAGCAGGAGCTCCGCGCCTACGGCTTCACGCCCGACAGACCCACGGTGCGCGCCGCCCGGCTGTCGGAGACCCTCGACATCCTGAGGCTCATGTTCGACGGCCGTCGATTCGACTACGAGGGCCGGTACTACCGCTTGGCGGACGCGATCGGGAGGCCGGTCCCGGCCCAGGGCCGGGTTCCCCTCCATGTTGGCGGCGCTGGTCCCCGGCTCACGCTGCCGTTGGTGGCCCGCCACGCCGACTGGTGGAACTGCCCGTCCTACGCCGTCGACCGGATCGGCGCCCTGCGACACCAGATCGGGCAGGCCCGGGTGTCGACGCAGCACCCCGTGGCCCTTGCTCCCAGCCGCCAGAAGCGCGACGACGTCGTCGCCACCGCCCGACGACGCTTCGGATCGTGGGGCGGGCTGCTCGCCGGGACCGCGGACGAGATCGCCACCGTCCTGGCCGCCGAGGCGACCCTAGGGGTGGAGCTCTGCATCCTGCAGTTCTCGGATTTCGGAGATCCCGAGACGTTGGCCCGGTTCGCCAGCGACGTCGCCCCCGCCATCAGGGGCGCGGCGTCGCCAGCTCGCCGTTAGCTCCCGTTGCTCAAGGCCTCCTTGACGGCCGACGCCTGACTGAAGCGCAGCGCCCGGCTGGCGGGAATCGAGATCGCCGCTCCCGTCTGGGGGTTGCGGCCCATCCGCGCCGCCCGCTGGGAGACCGAGAAGGTCCCGAACCCCGGCCATGCCACCTTGTCGCCAGCCTTTACGCCGTCCACGACCGCCCGAAAGGCCGCCGAGAGGACCGCTTCCGCCTCTCGTTTCTCCACGCCTGCTTCGGCCGCCACCTTGTCGACCAGCTCAGCCTTGTTCATGACACCTCCTCGTCACCTGGCTGCCACCGCCAGGGCGTCCTACGACCGTACGGGGTCGGGGCGCCCGAGTGTGTGATTTCGCTCCAGCCCGGCCCTCAGCCCCGGGGCAGGCCGAGCACCCGCTCGGCGAGGATGTTGCGCTGGATCTCGCTCGTCCCCCCGGCGATGGTGCCCGAGAAGGAGCGGAGGTACTGGGCCGCCCAGGACCCCTGGCGCCAGTTGGCCGGACCGAGGATCGAGCTGTCGATGGCCTCGGCCCCCAGGGCCTCGAGCCCCGTCAGGTACAGACGCCGCTCTACCTCGCTGGAGTAGAGCTTGAGCATCAGGTGCTCGGGTGACGCCTGTCCGCGTGAGAACTTGCCGAACCCGCGGTAGCCCAGGAGCATGATGGCTTGGGCGTCGATCACCAGCGACGCCACGTGGTCACGGAAGACGTCGTCATCCGACTCACCTCGCTCGCGACCCAGCTCGATGAGCTCCTCCACGCCCCGCTGGACGCTGTGGGCGTTGCTGATCCACAGCATCCCCCGCTCGTGCGACAACGACCCCTGGGTGATCCTCCAGCCGTCGTGGAGCTGGCCCAGCAGGTTGGCGGCCGGGACGCTCACGTCCGTGAAGAAGACCTCGTTGAAGTCGGCCTGGTGGGGCTCGGTCAGCTCGGGCAGCGGTCGGCAGGTGATCCCGGGCGACCGCATGTCGATGATCAGGGCGCTGATGCCACGGTGCTTCGGTGCCGCCGGGTCGCTCCGGACGAAGCACAGGCACCAGTCGGCGTGATGGGCCCCCGATGTCCAGACTTTCTGCCCGTTCACCACGAACCGGTCACCATCGAGGACCGCCCGGGTCGAGAGCGACGCCAGGTCGCTCCCGGCCCCCGGCTCGCTCATGCCCAGGCACCAGGTGATCTCGCCTCGGAGCGTCGGCAGCGCCCACCGCCGGCGCTGGTCCTCCGTGCCGTGCTCGATGATCGATGGCGTGACGATCGACAGGCCCTGCGGGTTGAGCGACCGTGGGATCTCGCCCGCCGCCATCTCCTCGAAGTAGATCATCTGCTGCACGGCAGTGGCATTGCGTCCGCCCAGCTCGGGGGGCCACCCCGGCACCAGCCAGCCGGCGTCGAACAGCCGGCGCTGCCACGCCCGGGCCCAGTCGGGGAGGTGGGCGCTCGACAGCTTGGCCTCCCCGAACTGCTGCTCAGGCGGGACGTTGGCATCGAGCCACTTCCTCAACTGGCGACGAAACTCCTCGTCCTCGTCGCGATAGCTGAGTCGCACGAGATCACCATACTGTGTGACCTGACATCGGCGTCACCTACGAGAACGTCAGCGCCGGTGGGTGAGGAGCAGGCAGCCGGCCAGCGGGCCGCCCCCAGCAGCCGCCACCGCCACCTCGGGCGGCCCCGCCACCTGACGATCCCCTCCCTCCCCCCACAGCTGGAGGCACGCCTCGTGCAGGAACCCATAGCCGTGGAGACGCCCCGCCGACAGCTGGCCACCGTTGGTGTTGAGGGGAATCTCTCCGTCGAGTGCGATGCGCTGGCCGCCGTCGATGAACGGGCCACCCTCGCCCTTCCGGCAGAAGCCGAGCGCCTCGAGCCAGGCCAGCGCGATGAAGCTGAAGCCGTCGTAGAGCTCGGCCACATCGACATCTGCGGGACGGAGGTCCGTGCGCTCCCACAGCATGGCGCCGGCGTCTCGCAAGGCCATGGTCGTGAGGTCGTCCCACTGGTCCCACGACGGGCGACCCCTGATCGCTGTCCCGACGGCATCCACCTGGATCGGTGTCCGGCGCACCCCGGACGTGGCGTCCGCCCGTGACACGATCACGGCCGTCGCCCCGTCGGCGGGCACGTCGCAGTCGAACAGGCAGAGCGGTGACGAGATCATGCGGGCCGCGAAGTAGTCGTCGAGCGACATCGGGTCTCGGTAGATGGCCTTGGGGTTGTTGGCTGCGTTCTTCCTGGCGTTGAGGGCGATGTGGGCCAGCTGCTCCCTAGTGGTGCCGTACTCGTGGAAGTGGCGCTGGGCGTAGCAGGCGATCCAGTTGGCCGCAGATGGTGCGCCGAACGGCAGGGTCCACTGCATGAACCCGCCGGCCCGGAACGATCCACCTCCCCCCCCGCCACCCCCGCCGGTCGTCACGCTGGCCCGGCCCTTGGTCCCTTGGGCCGTCGCCTCCCAGACGCTCCGGAAGCACAGGACATGCGTCGCCAGCCCCGCGGCCACGGCGACGCAGGCGTCGATCACCGACCCCAGCTGACCAGGCAGCTCCAGGCCCCCGGTGTACCAGTCGAGCTCCAGACGGAGGGCGTCCTGGACTTCGACCACGCCCGCTCCGGAGAAGCCGCTCGGGGTGTCCATGTTCCCGGGGTAGGTGGCGATGCCGTCGATGTCCTCGCGGGTGAGGCCGGCGTCGGCGATGGCCTCCAGGCAGGCATCCAGGGTGAGCCCCAATGGCGACCGGTTCAGGCGCCGGCCAACATCGGACTGGCCGATCCCGGTGATGGCGGCGCCGCGCTCGCCGATGGGCACGCCGCCGGTCACGCCGCCGGCTCGAAGAGCGGGATCCAGACATCGTCGTGCTGCTCGAAGAGCACACGCACCGGCATGCCGACGCGCACCTTCTCCACGTCGCAATTGACGACGTTCGTCATGAGCCGGAGATCAGGCTGCTCCTCGATCTCGACGATGGCCACGACATAGGGCGGGTCCAACCCGGGGTACCAGGGTTGGTGGTTGACCGTGTAGGTCGCCACCGTGGCCCGGCCGCTCACGGTGTGGGGAGACAGGTCCCGGCTGAGGTCGCGTGGGCACACCGGCGCGGGCGGGTGGACCAGGTAGCCGCAGCTCGAGCACTGGAGAAAGCGCAGCTCGCCGGTCTCACCTCCCCGCCAGAAGTGCTCGTTCTCGCTGGTCACCTTGGGCAGCACCCGGAACGGCCTGTCCACCATGTCGTCGTTGCTTTCCTTCCCGTGGGGCCCGTCTCTCCACTTCATTGGGCCGGCCTCCCGGGCCGGCCTCCGACCCACGACGGCCCTCAGTCGGTCTCGCTCTCGGGAGCCGAGTCGAAGCCCCGCCGGGCGTACGGCAGAGCCGCCACCGCCGGGAGCAGCCCGAAGCCGGGGAGGGTCAGCATGATCGACCCGACGAGCTCCTCCCAGGTAGCGCCGACCTCCTTGGCCAGCATGGCGTGGCGCTGCACACCCTCGGGATTACGCAGGATGACGGTGCAGACCATGCGGATCAGCTCGTGGGTCTTGCGGTCGGGGGCCTGCAAGGAGTCGATCTGGGCCAACCAGGCGTTCTGGGCCTCGTGGAGGGCGGGAAACACCTCGTGAAGGGGCCCCTCGAACGGGAAGTTCCAGTCCGGCTCCTTCTCAGGCACGGACCCAATCATGCACCCGCCCGGCGCGGGCGGAACAGCGGCACCGCCGGCCCTCAGCTGCGCGAAGGCAGCGCCGCCGTGGCCTCACCGTCCACCTTGACCTCGCCGTCGGCGTTCGTCAGCGCGCACTCGAGGTCGATGAGGTTGTCACCGTCATCCTTGCGCTTGGCCTTGACCACGATCCTCGTGACGAACTCTTCGCCAGGCCAGGTCTGCTTGACGAAGCGCACCTTGTACCGGCGCACGTTGCCGATGCCCACGTAGTCGGTGATGGCCCTCCCGAGGAGGCCGGCCGAGAACATGCCGTGACCGAACACGCTGGGCAGCCCCGCGGCCTTGGCCTTGACCTCGTCGTGGTGCATCGGGTTGAAGTCCCCGGAAGCCCCGGCGTACATGACGAGGTCCGTGCGGGTCAGCTCGTGGCGGACCTCAGGACCCGCGTCACCCTCGCTCACGTCCTCGAAGAACAGCTTCTGCTCTCCCATGAGCCACCTTGCTAGCCAAGGCTGACACCACTGTCAACAATAGGAGGTGGGGCGTCGCCCGGGCCGACGGCGCGGCCCGCTCAGGGGTCCCTGGGCAGGCCGAGCAGACGCTCGGCGATGACGTTGCGCTGGATCTCGCTCGTGCCCCCGGCGATGGTGAGGCAGCGGTTGGCCAGGAACCCACCCGTCCAGGGGGCCGCTGCGCCCTCGACGGTCGATCCCTCCGGCCCGAGCAGCGTCATCCCCGTCTCCTGGACGCGCTGATCGTGTTCGACGCCGACGAGCTTGCGCACGCTCGACTCCGGACCGGGGTCAGCGCCAGACAGCGCCCGCAGGGTCAACCGGAAGCCGAGGACGGCCAGGCTCTCTGCCTCGGCCAGCAGCCGCCCGAGATGGTCCATCGCCACCGCGTCGTCGGCGGCTCGGGACGCCATGAGCTGGATGAGGGACTCGACCCCGAGGCCGAACGACGAGCCGCTGCCCATGGACACCCGTTCGTTGGCCAGCGTCGTGCGGGCCAGCCGCCAGCCTCCGTTCACCTGTCCGACCACGCAGTCGTCGGGGACGAACACATCGGAGAGGAACACCTCGTTGAACATGGCCTGCCCCGTCAGCTCCCGCAGCGGCCGTACATCGATGCCGTCCGAGCGCATGTCGATCAGGAAGTAGGTGATCCCATCGTGCCTCGGCGCATCCGGATCGGTCCGGGCCAAGCAGATGGCCCAGTCGGCTCGCTGGGCGATCGAGGTCCAGACCTTCTGCCCGGTCAGCAGCCAGCCTCCGTCGACCCGGGTGGCCTTGGTGCTCAGCGACGCGAGGTCCGAGCCGGCGCCCGGCTCGCTGAACATCTGGCACCAGGTCATCTCACCTCGGAGGGTCGGGCCGACCCACCGCTGCTGCTGCTCCGCGGTCCCGTGCGCGATGATCGTGGGCAGCGCCCACGCCCCCACGGCAAGCTGCGGACGGCGGACGCGGGCGCGGTGGAGCTCCTCGTCCACGACCAGCTGCTCCACCGCCCCGGCGCCCCTCCCCCACGGGCGGGGCCAGTGGGGCGCCATGTACCCCTCGTCGGCCAGCCGGAGCCGCGCCTCCTGTGGCCCGGCCCCGGCCAGGCTCTCGGCCAGCGCCCGCACCTCGACGCGAACGGGCTCGGCCTCCTCTGGAAGGGCGATGTCGAGGCTGCGGCGGGTGCCGGTCAGGGCGAGGCCTGCGACGCGCGCCCGCCACGGTTGCGGCCCACCCAGCAGGGCGCGGATGGACGCGGCGCGCTTCAGATAGAGGTGGACGTCGTGCTCCCAGGTGAAGCCGATCCCGCCCAGTACCTGCACGCAATCCTTGGCGCAGGTGAAGAACGCCTCCGGCGCCAGCACCCCGGCGACGGCGGCGGCGAGGGATGCTTCCTCCCGGTCGTCGGCGCCTCGCGCCGCGTCCCAAGCCACGGCCGCGGCCTGACCGGCGGCGACGAGCATGTCCGCGCAGCGGTGCTTGACCGCCTGGAACTGTCCGATCGGGCGACCGAACTGCTCGCGGACCTTGGCGTGGGATGCGGCGGTATCGACGCACCAGTCGGCCCCGCCGGCGCACTCGGCCGACATCACGATGGCGGCCAGGTCCGCCACCAGCCTGCCGTCCAGGCCCGACAGCTGGCGCTCGGCACCGACCGTGGCCCCCTCCACGACGACCTCACCGACGCGCCGCGTGGGATCGAGGCTGGGCAAGGGCTCGACCGTCACGTCGCCCGCGTCGACCGCGTACCAACGCTCGCCGTCGGGCCCGGTGGCGGGGAGAACGAACAGGCCGGCCTGCGCCGCGCCCAGCACGGGCCGGGCCCGACCCGCCAGGCGCACGGCACCCGCACCGTCAGGCTCGGCGACGATGGAGGACGGGCTCAGGGCCACCGCCCCGGTCGTCGACCCGTCGCACAGTCCGGGGAGCACAGCGCGACGTGCGGCTTCCTCGCCACCGGCGGCGATCACGGCGCTCGCCAGGACCGTGGGCAGGAAGGGCCCGGGTGCGACCGCCCGACCGAGCTCTTCGAGGACAACGGCCAGCTCAGGCAGGCTGAACCCCTGACCGCCGTCGGCCTCGGCGACGTGGAGGCCCAGCCAGCCCTGCTCGATCAGTGACTTCCAGAAGGGTGGCAGCTCCTCCCCCTCGGTATCGAGCAGGG
>DASXYV010000377.1:0-1761 GCA_036502305.1 Acidimicrobiales bacterium | reverse complement strand
CAGCTCCCCGAGACCGAGGGCTACGACGTGGCGGCCCACCTGGCCGCTCTGGAGGCCCACGGTGTCGAGGTAGACATCGTGCTGTGCGACACGACGGGCCTGCCGCTCGGGGCGCCGGGTCGGCCCTGGGTCGATGCCCCGGTGGCCCGGCCCAACGGGCTGGCCCACGACCCGGAGAAACTGGCAGCGGCCCTCGCCGATCTGGTCGGATAGGGCTCGGGTAACGAGGAGGACGTCACATGTCCGTACGGGTAGGTATCAACGGGTTCGGTCGGATCGGCCGCAACTTCCTGCGAGCAGCGCTCGCGTCGAACGCCGACGTACGCGTCGTCGCCATCAACGATCTGATCCCGCCCGAGACGAACGCGCATCTCCTCGCCTACGACTCAACCCTGGGCAGGCTCGAGGGGGTGCAGGCCACCGACGGCGCCATCAGGGTCGGCCCCGACGAGGTGAAGGTGTTCGCCGAGCGCGACCCCAAGGCGCTCCCGTGGTCGGAGCTTGGTGTCGAGGTGGTCATCGAGAGTACGGGCATCTTCACCGACGGCAACAAGGCCGCCGCCCATATCGACGGGGGAGCGCGGCGGGTGATCATCTCGGCGCCGGCGACCAACGTCGACGCCACCTTCGTGATGGGCGTGAACGACCAGACCTTCGATCCCGCACAGCACATCGTGGTCTCCAACGCGTCCTGCACCACCAACTGCTTCGTCCCGATGGTGAAGGTCCTCGACGACGCGTTCGGCGTGCGCAGTGGTCTGATGACGACGGTTCACGCCTATACGAACGACCAGAACCTGCTCGACCTGGCCCACAAGGACCTGCGCCGGGCCCGGGCGGCCGCGGTCAACATCATCCCCGCGTCGACGGGCGCGGCCCGGGCGACAGGGCTCGTCCTGCAGGCCATGCAAGGTCGCCTGGACGGCACATCGCTGCGTGTGCCCGTGCAGGACGGCTCGATCACCGACTTCACCGCGATCATCGAGGCCGAGGCCGGAGTCGAGCAGATCAATGCCGCCTACCGCGACGCCGCGTCCTCGGGGCCGCTGTCGAACGTCCTGGAGTACACCGAGGATCCCATCGTGTCCTCGGACATCATCGGCTCCCCGGCGTCGTGCACCTTCGACTCTGGCCTCACCATGGCGACCGCGGCGGGGGACGGCTCGACGCTGGTCAAGGCGCTCGGCTGGTACGACAACGAGTGGGGCTACGCCAACCGGCTGGTCGACCTGGCCGTCGTCGTCGGAGGGCCCGGTCGCTGACTCTCTGGTTCTCCAGTTTCCACGGCTGGAGGACCTCCCCGATCCGGCAGGCAGACGGGTGCTGCTCAGAGCCGACCTCAACGTCCCCCTGCGGTCGTCATCGAGCGGCGTGGCAGAGGTGGACGACGACTTTCGCCTCCGCGCCGCGCTGCCGACGATCGAGTGGCTCTTGGACCGGGGGGCGAAGGTCACGGCGTGCAGTCACCTCGGCCGGCCGCACGGCGAGCCCGACCCTCGCTACACAATGGAGCCCGTACGCGAGCGCCTGGCCCAGCTGGCACCGGGCGTCGAGCTGATGGAGAACCTGCGCTTCGACCCGGGAGAGGAGGCCAACGACCCCGCCTTCGTCGCCCGCCTGGTGGAGGGCCAGGATCTCTACGTGGACGACGCCTTTGGCTCGGCGCACCGCGCCCACGCGTCCATCGTCGGCCCCCCCGCCCGCCTGCCCAGCGCGGCCGGACGTCTGCTGGAGCGGGAGGTCGAGGCGCTGGGCGGCCTG
>DASXYV010000376.1:0-7946 GCA_036502305.1 Acidimicrobiales bacterium | reverse complement strand
TCGGGCCCGACGACGTCGAGCGGCTCGCGGTGCTGCAGCGCCAGCTCCTCGAGAGCGCAGCAGGGTGCCTGCGTCCTGGCGGGACCCTCGCGTACAGCGTGTGCACCATGACGAGCACCGAGACTGTGGCGATCGATGAATGGCTGGCCGACCGGCATCCGGAGCTCGTGGCGCTCGAGCCGCCCGGTTCGCCCTGGACGGCACGGGGACGCGGCACCCTGCTCCTCCCCCAGGCGGCCGGCACCGACGGTATGTACCTCCTGCGGCTCCGCTGGGCCGAGGCCTAGTCACCGGTAGGCTCGCTG
Organism: Acidimicrobiales bacterium; assembly: GCA_036502305.1. GTDB lineage: Bacteria > Actinomycetota > Acidimicrobiia > Acidimicrobiales > AC-9 > AC-9. The sequence continues at coordinate 7,641 of DASXYV010000376.1, read as the reverse complement.
GCGATGATCCGGATCGCGCCGTCCATCCTCGCGGCCGACTACGCGGCGCTGGCTGACGAGGTGGCGAGGCTGGGCGATCAGGTCGACTGGCTCCACGTCGACGTGATGGACGGCCATTTCGTGCCCAACATCACCATCGGGCCCCCGGTCGTGGCCGCGCTGCGTCGGCGCACGGGTCTCTATTTCGACTGCCATCTGATGATGACCAACCCGGGCGACTACCTCGAGGCCTTCCGGCAGGCGGGAGCCAACCACTGCACCGTGCACCTCGAGGCCGGCGACACCGAGTCGCTCATCGGCGAGATGCGAGCGCTCGGGCTGAGTGCCGGCCTGGCCGTCAATCCAGAGACGCCGTTCGAGGCCTTCGCCGGCTATCTCGACCGCCTCGATCTGGTCCTCCTCATGACCGTCCACCCCGGCTTCGGCGGCCAGCCCTTCATGGCCGAGGTGATGCCCAAGGTCGAGCGCACTCGGGCCGAGATCGACCGCCGGGGGCTGGCCGTGGCCATCGAGGTGGACGGCGGCATCGAGTCGCACACCCTGCCGGTCGCCGCCCGTGCCGGGGCCGAGGTGTTCGCCGCGGGCACGGCAATCTTCGGTCAGGACGATCCCCAGGAGGCGGCCCGCCTCCTCCAGCGCGCCGCCGAGGGAGAGCACGAGCGAGCGGGACGGTGAGCCGGCCGCTGACGGCGAAGGTGCTCACCGTCTCCGACGGCGTCGTCGCCGGCACGCGCGACGACCGATCGGGCCGAGCCCTCGCCGACCGGCTGGCCGCCGCCGGCTTCGAGGTGACCGACCGCCAAGCCGTGGCCGACGGCGTCGAGTCGGTCTCCGAGGCCCTGCGCCGCCTGGCGACGGACTTCGAGGGGCTCGTCGTCACCACCGGGGGGACCGGGTTCGCGGCGCGCGACCTGACACCCGAGGGCACCCGGGCGGTGCTCGACCGTGACGCTCCCGGCCTGGCCGAGGCCATGCGCCTGGTGAGCCCCCGTGGCCGCCTCTCGAGGGGGCTGGCCGGGACGCTGGGGCGCTGCATCGTGCTCAACACCCCCGGATCGCCCTCCGGGGCGGTCGAGTGCGTGGACGCCGTCCTCGACACCCTCCCGCACGCGCTCGACCTCCTGGCCGGGCGTCCGACCGAACACTAGACTGAGCGGTCAAGAGACACGTCATGCGAGACGAAGCAGCCATGCGGCGGGCGGTCGAGCTGGCGGCTTCCGTCCGCACCCAGACCTCGCCCAACCCTTGGGTCGGATGCGTGATCGTGTCCGATGCCTCGAGCTTCGAGGGCGCCCACGCCGGCCCGGGCCAGGCCCACGCCGAGGCCGCAGCCCTGGCCGCAGCGGGCGACGCGGCGCGGGGAGCGACCCTGTACTGCACCCTGGAGCCGTGCTCACACGTCGGTCGGACCGGGCCGTGCGCCGATGCCATCGTCGCTGCCGGAGTCTCCAGGGTGGTCGTGGGTGTCCTCGACCCTGATCCCCACGTCTCCGGGCGAGGGCTCGCCCGCCTGCGCCAGGGCGGGATCGAGGTTGCGGTGGGGGTCGAGGCCGGCGCCGTCGAGGACCAGCTCGCCCCGTACCTCAAGCACCGTCGGACCGGCCGGCCCTGGGTGGTGCTGAAGCTGGCGGCGACCCTCGACGGACGGGTGGCAGCGCCCGACGGCACCAGCCGGTGGATCACCGGTCCTGCAGCGCGCGCCGACGCCCATCGGCTCAGGGCCGAGAGCGACGCCGTCCTCGTGGGTGCCGGCACGGTGCGGGCCGACGACCCCGAGCTCACCGTGCGCCCCGAGAGCGGACCCGCGACGCAGCCGGCCCGGGAGGCCGGCCCGGTAGCGCAGCGTCAGCCGCTGCGGGTGGTCCTGGGGCGGGCGCCGGCGGACGCGAAGGTCCATCCCGCGCTGGAGCTGACCGGCGACCTCGGTCAGGTGCTCGACGACCTCGGGCGTCGGCAGATCCTCCAGCTCCTCGTCGAGGGGGGGCCGACGGTGGCCCACGACTTCCATGCCTCGGGGCTGGTCGACCGCTACGTCGTCTACCTGGCGCCGGCGCTCCTCGGCGGCTCTGACGGCCGCCCGGTGTTCGAGGGTCCCGGTGCTCCCACGATCGGCGGCCTGTGGCGCGGTCGCCTGCGGTCGGTCGAGCGGCTGGGTGAGGACCTCCGCGTCGAGCTCGCACCCCCCGGCAACCCGCCCGGCGCTTCCGCCGAGGCAGCCCTGGCCGGGGTCGAGTCGGGGAGGTAGGCGCGACGTGTTCACCGGCATCGTGGAGGAGCTCGGGGTGGTGCGGGAGCGCGACGGCGGACGTCTGGTGTTCGAGGCCCCGCTGGTGTCCGAGGACGCCCGGGTGGGCGACTCGATCGCGGTCAACGGGTGCTGTCTCACCGTGACGGCGACCGGCGACGGCTGGTGGGCGGCGGACGCCGTCGATGAGACGTTGTCCCGGACCAACCTCGATCGGCTCGCTGCCGGTGATCCGGTGAACCTCGAACGGCCGGTGCGGCTGTCGGACCGCCTGGGCGGGCACCTGGTCCAAGGACACGTGGACGCCGTCGGGACGATCCTGGAGCCGGCCCCAGCGCTGCGCGTGAGCGCTCCCGCGGCCGTGCTCCGCTATGTCGTCGAGAAGGGGTCGATCACCGTGGATGGAGTCAGCCTCACCGTGGTGGACGTGACGGCGGACAGCTTCAGCGTGGCCATCGTGCCCCACACCGCCCGCGCCACCACGCTCGGGCACAAGAGGCCGGGCGAGCCGGTGAACCTCGAGATCGACGTGATCGCCAAGTACACCGAGCGCCTCCTGGTGGGCGGCGCTACCCACGAGGGAGGTCCCTGACATGCCCATGGCCCGGATCGACGACGCCATCGCCGCCATCGGTCGCGGCGACATGGTCGTCGCGGTCGACGACGAGGACCGGGAGAACGAGGGCGACCTCATCATGGCCGCCGAGGCGGTCACGCCCGAAAAGATCGCCTTCTTCCTGGCCCACACCTCGGGCCTCATCTGCGTCCCCATGACCGGCGATCGCCTCGACCAGCTGGACCTGCCGCTGATGGTGACGTCCAACACCGAGTCGCAGCGAACCGCCTTCACCGTCACCGTCGACTACCGCCACGGCACCACCACGGGCATCTCGGCAGCCGACCGGGCGGCCACCATCAAGGCGCTGATCGACCCGGGAACCCGGCCTGGGGACCTCGCCCGCCCCGGCCACATACTCCCGCTGCGCTACCGACCCGGCGGCGTGCTCAAGCGAGCCGGTCACACCGAGGCGGCCGTCGACCTGGCACGGGCCGCCCACCTGTACCCGGCGGCGGTGCTGTGCGAGGTCGTCAACGCCGACAAGACCGGCATGGCCCGGCTGCTGGAGCTCGAGCACTTCGCCAAGGAGCACGACCTGTTGGTCATCTCCATCGCCGACCTCATCCACTACCGCCGGCAGAAGGACAAGCTGGTCCGGCGGGTCAGCGAGGCCCGCATCCCGACCAGCTACGGCGACTTCACCTGCTTCGCCTACGAGTCGGTGCTGGACGAGGAGCAGCACCTGGCCCTGGTGCGGGGCGCGGTGCAGGGCGAGGACAACGTGCTGGTGCGGGTGCACAGTGAGTGCCTCACCGGCGACGTGTTCGGATCGTTTCGGTGCGACTGCGGCACGCAGCTCGAAGCCGCCTTGCGCCTCATCGCCGAGGAGGACCTCGGCGTGGTCGTCTACCTGCGAGGCCACGAGGGCCGCGGTATCGGGCTCAAGCACAAGCTGCGCGCTTACACGCTCCAGGAGCAGGGCCGCGACACCGTCGACGCGAACGTGGAATTGGGCCTGCCGGTGGACAGCCGCGAGTACGGTATCGGAGCCCAGATCCTCGTCGACCTGGGCATCACGACCATGCGCCTCATGACCAACAACCCGGCCAAGTACGGCGGCCTGGAGGGGTTCGGGCTCGACATCGTCGAGCGGGTTCCTCTCGAGTCGTCACCCAACCCGGAGAACATCAAGTACCTCCGGGCCAAGCGGGAGCGGATGGGCCATCTGCTCGAGGGGCTCGATGACGTCCTTTGAGCACACCGGGCCCGCGGGTCGCGGCCTCGAGGACAGCGCCGCCGGGGGATCGGCTTACGTGGGTCGGCTGCGGGGCGACGGGCTGCGGGTCGCCCTGGCCTGCAGCCGGTTCAACCGCCTCGTGACCGACCGGCTGCTCGACGGCGCCTATGACGGCCTGGTCCGCCACGGGGTGGACCCGTCGTCCATCACCGTGGCCTGGGCGCCCGGAGCGTTCGAGCTGCCACTGGTCGCCCGGCGGCTCGCCGCATCCGGCGAGGTCGACGCCGTGGTCTGCCTCGGAGCCGTGATCAGGGGCGCCACTGACCACTACCAGCACGTGGCTGGCCAGTGCGCGGCGGGGCTGCAGCGGGCCCAGCTCGACACCGGTGTGCCGGTCCTCTTCGGGGTGCTCACGACCGACACGGTCGACCAGGCCATCGAGCGGGCGGGCACCAAGGCGGGCAACAAGGGGTTCGACTCGGCCCTCGCCGCCATCGAGATGGCAGATCTCCTCCGACAGCTGCCGAAGGGCGACGACGCGTCGTGAGGAGCCGCCCGGTGGAGAGCAGATAGTGGAGAGCAGATAGTGGAGAGCAGATAGTGCTGCGCCTCGTCCTTCCCAAGGGGTCCCTCGAGCGGGCGACGCTCGAGCTGTTCGCCGCCGCCGATCTGGCAGTGGGGCGGAGCTCGGACGTGGACTACCGGGCGTCGATCGACGATCCCCGCATCGACGAGGTGCGCATCCTGCGCCCCCAGGAGATTCCCCGCTACGTCGCCGACGGGTTGTTCGACCTCGGCGTGACCGGACGCGACTGGATCGAGGAGACCGGCGCCGAGCTGGTGTCGTTGGGTCGTCTCGCCTACTCCAAGGCCAGTCGCAACCCGGTCCGGGTGGTCCTGGCCGTCCACGAGGACTCGCAGGTGCACAGCGCCAAGGAGCTCACTCCCGGATCTCGGGTCTCGACCGAGTACCCGGAGCTGACGCGACGGTTCCTGCTCGCGCAGGGTGTCGAGGCCGACATCCGCCTCTCCTACGGCGCGACCGAGGCGAAGGTTCCCGACATCGCCGACGCCGTCGTCGAGATCACCGAGACGGGCAGGGCCCTTCGGGCGGCGGGCCTGCGAATCATCGAGACCCTGCTCGTGTCGAACACCGAGCTGGTGGCCAACCCCGCCGCTGTCGCCGATCCTGAGAAGGCGCACGCGATGGCCCAGCTCCACACGCTCCTCGAGGGCGCCCTCGAGGCGCGGGGCATGGTGCTGGTCAAGCTGAACGTGGGTGCCGGAGACCTCGACGCCGTGATCGGCCTGCTGCCCTCGATGCGGTCGCCCACCGTCTCGAAGCTGTTCGGAGAGGACAGCTATGCGGTGGAGACGGTGGTCCCCAAGTCGGAGATCAACGTCCTCATTCCGGCCCTGCGCGACCGCGGCGCGAGCGACATCCTCGAGCTGGCCCTGTCCAAGATCGTCCCCTGATGCCAGGGCTGGCGACGCCGGGGCCCGGTGAGCGGTCCGAGGGCAGCGTGGCGACCTTCGACGAGGAGCGGGGCCTGGGGACCGTGGTGACCGACGACGGCCGCTTTCTTCCCTTCCACTGCACGGCCATCGCCGACGGCAGCCGCACCATCGCCGTGGGCGCCAGGGTTGCCTTCGGCGTGGTGGCCGGCCACCTCGGGCGCTGGGAGGCGTCTGGCCTAGCCTCCTGTCCCCCCTGATCCTCCTGATGCCGGCGCTCCGGCGCCCGGGTCCGACCGGTCGGCTGTCTCATCGGCTGTGGTCGTCCCGCCCAGGCGCACGAAGGCCAGCCGCAGCTGGGTGAGCCCCTCGCGCAGGTTGGCCTCCTCCTCGCCCAAGCGCGAACCGAGTCCCTCGACGAGCAGGGCGAGGGCGTCGATGCCCAGCCGGGCCTGCTCGAGCTTGGGAGGATCGAGCGACAGATGGAGCGCGGCCAGCTCGAACATGCCGTAGCAGTGGTTGGCGACGACCGTCCGCGCCGGCGTGTCGGCCAGCTGCTGGCGCAGCTCCGTCATGCGCTCCCGCAGCTCGGCGTCGTCCTCTTCTCCCGCGCCGCTGTCCGGTCCTCCTCCGGGCGGACCTCCCGCACCGGCCGGCGGCGGTGCCGAGGTGGGCGGACGTTCCTGTCGCTCCCCTCGCTGCTCCTCGCCGGGACGGGGTACCGGACGCTCTCCACCAGGTGTCCAGAGGCTGCTCATGACTGATATCGTAGAGGGCAAATCGAGACGGAAAGCGGGGCCGGGCAGTCCGACGAGGCGGCACGATCCCCACCCTTCCGCCGCCCGGAGTGTTGCGGTCGGCGTGTCGGGTCCATGCTCGCTTTGGGGCGGGCGTCGCTTTCCGACGCCTGCCCTTATCGCGTTTCAAGGGCCAAACACGACAGGAGTGATGCCGCATAACTGCCGCAGCTGCCACCACCGAGCTCAGGATCAACGATCGGATCCGAGCCCGTGAGGTACGACTGGTCGATCCGGAGGGCACGCAGCTAGGGATCAAGCCGCTTCCAGAAGCCCTCCATATCGCCAGGGAGCTGGATCTGGACCTTGTCGAAGTTGCCCCGCAGGCCTCCCCGCCGGTCTGTCGGATCATGGACTACGGCAAGTTCAAGTTCGATGCGGCACAGCGGGCCAAGGAGTCACGCCGCAAGACCACCAATGTCGGGATCAAGGAGATGAAGTACCGGCCCAAGATCGGCAGCGGGGACTTCGACACCAAGACACGCCGGGTCGTCAGGTTCCTGGGCGAAGGCCACAAGGTCAAGATCACGATCATGTTCAGAGGCAGGGAGATCTACCACCCCGAGCTCGGGAAGAAGATTCTCGACCGGATCGCCGAGGAGGTCGACGGCTCGGCCAAGGTCGAGGCCGCGCCACGCCTCGACGGCCGCAACATGGTCATGGTCCTGGCTCCCGACAAGCGGGCTCAGCGGTCATCGGCGGCGCGAGCAGAGCGGTCGGACGGAGCAGACGATGGTTCGGGGGTCGCGGTCAACGGAGGGTCCCCGGATGCGGCAGGCGATGCCGATCGGGGGGCCGACGCGCATCGACGGGAGAGCTGAGCATGCCGAAGATGAGAACGGACAGGGGCGCCGCCAAGCGGTTCAAGGTTACGGGGACGGGGAAGCTTCGCCGGCGCCAGGCCTTCCGGTCGCACCTGCTGGAGAAGAAGTCGAGCACACGCACGCGCCGGTTGGGTCGCGAGGTGGACGTTGCTTCCGGCGGTGACACCCGTCAGGTGAAGCGGCTGCTCGGCCTCTAGGGCCTCTCCCACCCGATCATCGGACCAGTGGTCCGACGCCCCCCGACAGAAGGAGCCCCTCATGGCCAGGGTAAAGCGCGCCGTCCACAGCAAGAAGCACCGCCAGGCCGTCCTGGAGAAGGCGCACGGCTATTACGGCAACAAGAGCCGCAGCTTCCGCGCCGCCAACGAGCAGGTCATGCGGTCCATGCAGTACGCCTATCGGGACCGTCGGGCCCGCAAGGGGGACTTCCGTCAGCTCTGGATCCAGCGGATCAACGCCGCCGCCCGCCTCCACGGGATGAGCTACAGCCGGTTCGTGGCCGGCCTGCGTCGGGCGCAGGTCGA
>DASXYV010000375.1:0-1809 GCA_036502305.1 Acidimicrobiales bacterium | reverse complement strand
CGCCGGCCGTTGCCCGACGAGACTCGTCCCTCCTTGCGGGCCCGGAGGAAGTCCCACATGTAGTCGGTGAGAACGCCTTCGGAGATGAGCACGTTGCGCTGGGCCGGGCGGCCCTCGTCGTCGATGGCGAAGCTTCCCCACTCCGGGCCCATGGTCCCGTCGTCGACAAGCGTGACGAGGGGGCTGGCCACCAGCTCGCCGACCCGCCCGGTGTAGACCGAGCTGTCCTTGGCGATGTGGTCGGCCTCGAGACCGTGCCCGCAGGCTTCGTGGAAGAGGATCCCGCCCGTCCCGCCCTTGAGCACGACCGGGAGGACCCCGCTCGGCGCCGGTCGGGCCGACAGCTTGGTCAGGGCCCGCCGCGCCGCCTCGCGGGCGACCTCCTCAACCTGCACCTGGTCGAACAGCTCGAAGCCGACGGTGAGAGCGGCTGTCTCGTACCCGGTCTGCATGCCGGTGTCGCCGAGGGCGACGCACGAGACCCCGAGCCGCGTCCGGACCTGATCGTCGCCGACCAGGAGACCGTCGCTGTTCGCCACCAGGATCCGTCGGCGGCTGTCGCCGTAGCCAGCCGCCACCTGGGTGATCGCCGCCCCCTGGGACCGGGCCGCCTCGTCGGCGCGGGTCAGCAGCTCCACCTTCTTCGCCTTGGCCACGGTCTCGGGGTAGGTGATCACGTCGCTGTGGCGCGGCGCCGTGGAGGGCGTCACGGCCACGACGCGGCCGCCGCCGCCTCCGCGTGCCACCGCGGCGGCCGCCCCTGCAGCGGCGCGGAGACCGGCCTCGGACAGGTCGGCGGTGTGGGCGAACCCGGTCGTCTCGCCCATGACGACCCGGATTCCGGCGCCGCGATCGCGCCCGGACGACAGCTCCTCCACCTTGCCGTCGTCGAGGGAAGCGGCCGAGGACCGCCGGTCCTCCACGAACAGCTCAGCGAAGTCGCCGCCGGTGCGCAGGGCCTCACCGAGGACGCGGTCCACCACCGAAGAGTCGATCACGAGCACTCCTTCTGCCCTCCGGCGGGGTGCCGTCGGGAAACCATCTGGCCAGCACCGCCGGCCGACCCGTATCGTACCGCCGTGTCCATCGCTATCGGCCTGACCGGTCGGGCCACCCTGCGGGTCACGGAGGCCGACACGGCCGTCACGCTGCGGTCGGGAGACGTCCCCGTCCTGGCCACCCCGCGACTGCTCGGATTGTGCGAGGAAGCCTGCGTCCAGGCCATCCGCGGCGAGCTGGCCCCCGGTCTCACCACCGTCGGCATGAGGGTGCAGTTCGACCATTTGGCCCCGACCGGGATCGGCAGCTCAGTGACGGCGGAGGCCACCCTCGAGAAGGTCGAGGGGCGCCGGCTCACCTTCACCGCTGCCGCCAGCGACCCCGGGGGCTTCGTCGGTGCTGGCAAGCTCACCCGGGTCGTCGTGGAGGTCGCGCCCTTCCTGAAGAAGGCGCACTAGGAGCGCCGGGAGCTACGCCAGGTTGGACGAGCGGGGGTAGGCGACCGCCGGGTCGGTGAGCACGTTCACGAGGTAGGGGACCCCGGAGGCGAGGGCCCGGTCCAGAGCCGGGCCGATGTCCTCGGGCGCCTCGACCGTCTCCCCGGCACCGCCCAGGGCCCGCACCACGTCGTCGTAGCGGCAGCCCGCCTGGAGGTCGGCGGCCACGTCGTAGCCGTAGAGGGCGCGCATCGGGTGCTTCTCCAGGCCCCAGATCCCGTTGTTGCCCACGACCATGGTGACGGGGAGCCGGTGGCGCACGAGGGTGTCGACGTCCATGGCCGAGAACCCCAGGGCACCGTCGCCGAGCAGC
>DASXYV010000374.1:0-3741 GCA_036502305.1 Acidimicrobiales bacterium | reverse complement strand
GTGCTGCCGGTCGTGCTGCTGGTCGTGCTGCTCGAGGTGCTGCTCCCGCCTCCGCAGGCGCTCAGCCCCCAAGCCAGCCCGATGATGGCCGCGCCGGTCGCGGCCACGTTGGTGAGACGTCGCATCGTCCGCTCCTTTCGTTCCGCCCGGTCGCTACGACCCTTGGTGTCCGTTCTAGACCACAGAGGTCCGGCGCCTCCACTGTCATCCGCTTCGGGTGTCGGTCTCGAACAAGGGTCACGAAGCCCCACGATCTGAACGAGGCCAGCGACGCCACGCTCGTCGTCGCCATCGGACGATGGCGCGAGGACGCCCTCGCCGAGGCCTACCGACGCCACGCCGGCGCCGTCTACGCCCTTGCCCGACGGGTCCTGGGGGAGGTGAGCGCGGCCGAGGAGGTCATCCAGGAGGTGTTCCTCCGCTTGTGGCACCGACCCGAGAAGTTCGACCCCGAGCGGGGGTCCCTGCGCTCGTTCCTGCTGGCCCAGGCCCATGGGCGCGCAGTCGACCTGCTGCGGGCCGAGTCGTCGCGCCGTCGGCGGGAGGAGCGGGAGGCCAGGCGAACAGCGACCGCGGGGTACGACCTCGAGCACGAGGTGTGGGACCTGACCGTCGCCGACCACGTCAAGGAGGCGCTGTCAGGCATACCCCACGACGAGCGGCGGGCGATCGAGCTGGCTTACTTCGGGGGGCACACCTACCGGGAGGTGGCGGCCCTGCTCGACCAGCCCGAGGGAACCGTCAAGAGCCGTATCCGCGCCGGCCTCAAGCGCATGCGCTCAAGGCTGACGGATAGCGGGGTGGCGGGCTCGTGAGCGCGCCGGAGGACGACGTGCCCCGCCAGCTGAGCCACGCCGAGCTGGAGGCGCTGCTCGGGTCCTACGCCCTCGATGCCGTCGACGGGCCCGAAGCGGAGGCGATCGAGCTCCACCTGCTCGAATGCCCCCGGTGCCGGGCCGAGGTCGCCGAGCATCGGGAGGTGGCGGCCCTCCTCGGCAACGTCGGGACCCCGGCGCCGGAGCAGCTCTGGGACCGGATCGCAGCCAGCCTGGAGGAGGCGCCCCCGGACCTCGGCCTCGGCGCCGTGACCGAGCTGCGTCGGCCGCGGCGGACGATCCGACGTCGCCTGGTGGTGGGCCTGGGTGCGGTCGGCGCCGCCGCAGCCGTCGTCATCGGCCTCCTCGCCTTCCAGGTGCACCGACTGGACAACCGGGTCAACAGCCTGGCCCAGGCCACCCCGGACCACGGGCTCTCCCAGGTGGCGACGGCGGCCGTGCTCGATCCCCAGGCCCGTCGCGTCGACCTGCGCGCCGCCCAGGGGAACCAGTCGGTCCAGGGCGTGGTCCTTCCCAACGGCAACGGCTACCTCGTGAAGGTGGACCTTCGCCCGCTGTCGTCAGGCCAGACGTATCAGCTGTGGGCCATCACGGGGACCCGACAGGTCTCCCTCGGTGTGTTGGGTGCCGACCCGCAACAGGCGGCGTTCAGCCTGGGCGCGCAGAACGCGGCGTCGACACTGGCCGTCACGGTCGAGCCGTTCGGCGGGGTGACATCGCCGACCAATCCCGCAGTGGTGTCGGGCAACGTGAGCTGATGGGAGCCGGCGCGGCGCTCCCGGGCCGGCTCTACCCTCGGGCCGACCTCCCGGGCCGGCTCACCGTCAGGCGCGCATCAGGTGGTGCAGGGCCCGGTACCCGATCAGCTTGGCTCCCGCCCGCGCCGCCAGGGCCGGCAGCGAGTGGTCGTTGGTCAGCAGGTCGTGGTCATCGACCCGGCCCGACCAGTCGGGACTCAGGGCCCGCAGCTCTCCGGTGTCCACAGCGGGATGGGCGTAGACCTCGGTAACGCCCGGGGGGAGATCGAGCAGGGCCCGCTCGAGGGCGCGACGGCTCCCCACTGCGTTGACGACGACGAGGTGGTCCGGGAAGACGACCCCCTCCTCCGCTGCCAGCCTTCGGAACGGGAAGCCGATGTGCCCCTCGCTCGACGCCCCCGAGAGCCGGATGGGTAGCGAGAAGTCGACGGCCAGCTCCAGATAGACGTCGAAGAACTCGGGCCGCAGCTGCAGCGTGCCCATGTGCGAGTCGAGGTGGCTGACGTCGAATCCCCAATAGATGGCGCGCTCGATCTGGGCGCGGCACTCACGTCGCACCTCGTCCAGGTCGGCGTGGTCCCACACGTCGGTCACCGTTCGCGGGAAACCGCCGTCGCCGTCGAGCAGTGACGGGGCGTGGGTGATGGGGCCCCAGCGGTAGAGGTCGTGCTCAGCGTTGAGCGTCAGGTGGACGCCCACGTCCTCGCCCCGGTACCGGGCCGCCGCCTCCCGCGCCCACGGGCAGGGCACCATGAGGCTGGCGCTGGTGGCGACCCCGGAGCGGACGGCCTCGTAGACGCCCACGTTGGCGGCGTGGCTGGACCCGAGGTCGTCACAGTTGATGATCAGCAGCTTGGCGTCCGGGGGATACCCGAGCCGTTCGACGAGCGATGCCACACGACGAAGGTACTTGCTGCCTGGCGTGCATGAGGGCGGTGAGGGACCGGCACCCTCAGCTGGCCCCCGTCCTTACGGAATCGGGGGCCAGCCGAGGTGCCGATCCCTCTGGCCCCTTCGGCCGGGTCGCCGCGCTGGGCTTGCAGAACGAATGATCATCTCGCGCCGGGCACCCTCGAGTGCGCTCGCCAGCGGGTACGGCCGAACCGCAGCGGTGAGCCGGTCGGCGCATGGGCGGCGATTTCGTAGAACGCCGCCCATGCGACGGGGCGGATCGCCCGGAACCGTCGGGCTGTCGCGCTCCTAGGAGCGGTCGATGAGGGTGCCCGTGCCGAGGCCGCCGCCGCAGCACATGGTGACCAGCGCCCGTGTGCCGTCGGTCCGTTCCAGATGGTGCAGGGCGGTCGTGATCAGCCGGGCGCCGGTGGCGCCGACGGGATGGCCCAAGGCGATGGCGCCGCCGCCGGGGTTCACCCGCTCCATGTCGGGATGCAGCTCGCGCTCCCACGCCAGCACGACCGAGGCGAACGCCTCGTTGATCTCCACCACGTCGATGTCGCCGAGCGACAGGCCGGACCGGTCGAGGATGCGCTGGGTGGCGTCGATGGGGCCGGTGAGCATGAGGACCGGGTCCACACCCACCAGACACTGGTGGGTGATCCGGGCTCGGGTCGGGAGGCCCAGGGCCGCGGCCTTGGCGGGGGACGCCAGCAGCACGGCAGCGGCGCCGTCGGAGATCTGCGAGGACGTGCCGGCGGTGTGGATCCCGTCCTCCCGGGCCACCGGCTTGAGGGTGGCCAGCTTCTCCAGGGACGTCTCTCGGGGACCCTCATCGGCGGCGACCAGATGGGTCGACCCCGTGGGCTTGCCGTCCTCGTCGACATCGGGAGCGTGGATACCGAAGCTCTCGGCCTCGAACCAGGCCTCGTCGCGGGCCCGGCCGGCGCGCAGCTGCGAGGTCGCGCCGAAGCGATCGGCGTCCGATCGGGTCACACCCCACTTGTCGGCGATCCGCTCGGCCCCCTCGAACTGGGACGCGAACTCGTAGCGGGCGAAGTAGGACTTAGGGATGGCCCGCCCGGGTCCCGCCTTGGTGTTTGCGCCGAGGGGCACCCGGCTCATCGACTCCACGCCACAGGCCAGCACCAGATCGGCCGCGCCCGACGCGATGAGACCGGCGGCCAGGTTCGTGGCTTGTTGCGACGAGCCGCACTGGCTGTCGACCGTCGTGGCGGGAACGGTCAGCGGCA
>DASXYV010000373.1:0-1801 GCA_036502305.1 Acidimicrobiales bacterium | reverse complement strand
GCTCACCCTGCTGGGCGGGGGGCACGCCGAGGCCGCGGCGCAGCTGCGTCGTTCCCAGGAGCTGGCCCGCCAGGCTCTGGAAGAGATGCGGTCCATGATCTTCGAGCTGCGCCCCCCCGAGCTCGCCAGCGACGGGCTCGTTCCGGCCCTCCGCAAGCACGTCGAGATCCTCCGGCGCGTGCACCGGATCCCCATCCGGCTCACGGCGACCGGCGAACGTCGGATCCGGCCCCGCACCGAGCGGGAGGTGTTTCGTATCGCGCAGGAGGCCCTCGGCAACGCCGTGCGCCACGCCCGCCCGACCGCCGTTGACGTCAGCGTCGAGATGACCGCCGGCCGACTGGTGGTCGCTGTGCGCGACGACGGCGTGGGCTTCGACCCTTCATCGTCCGGCCTCCGGGCCCGCCACCTCGGTCTCACCTCGATGGAGGAGCGTGCCACCGCCCTGGGCGGGACCCTCGCGGTCGAGTCTGCGCCGGGAGAGGGGTCGACCATCCGGGCCGAGGTGCCGGTTGACGCCTGAGGTCCGCGTGGTGATCGTCGACGACCACCCGGTGGTCCGACAGGGGCTTCGCACCTTCCTGGCGGTGCAGGAGGGGATCGCCGTGGTCGGAGAGGCTGGCGACGGGGCTGAGGCGCTGGCGACGGTCCGGTCGCTGGCGCCCGACGTCGTCCTGCTCGATCTGGTCATGCCGGGGATCGACGGCGTGGCCGCCATCGCCCGCCTGACCGAGGAGAGCCCGGACACCAGGGTGCTCGTGCTCACCAGCTTCGCCGACGACGACAAGCTCCTGGCGGCGGTCCAGGCGGGCGCCGCGGGGTACCTCCTCAAGGATGTGGCGCCCGCCGAGCTCGCCGACGCGGTTCGCGCCGTGGCGAGGGGTGAAGCCGCTTTGAGCTCGCGACCCGCTGCCCGCCTGCTGCGCGAGTACGCCCAGGGAGGATCGGGCGCCAGTCCCGTGGCCCTCACCGGGCGCGAGCGCGAGGTCCTGACCCTCGTCGGTCGGGGGCTGGCCAACAAGCAGATCGCCCGGGAGCTGTCGATCGCCGAGAAGACGGTGAAGACCCATGTCAGCCATGTCCTGAGCAAGCTCGGGTTGGCCGACCGGACCCAGGCTGCCCTGTACGCGGTCCGGGTCGGCCTTGTCGATCCGGGTGATGGCTCCGGCCCGGCAGGGTCCTAGGAGCGCTCGAGGGTCACGAAGCAGTCGAGTGCCACGGGGAGTCTCAGCCCATGGTCCTAGGACCAATTGCCGCTCTGGGCTGCGCCTGGCGCCCGATGACGCGGAGTGTCCCTGTCCGTAGGTTCGTCGTCATGACTGACACAACGACATCTCATGGCGAACGGGTCGCCATCATCACTGGTGCCTCGAGGGGGCTGGGGTTGGCGCTCGCGCGCGACCTGGCCGCCCGAGGTTGGCGCCTGGTGCTCGACGCGAGGGGCGGCGAGTCGCTTGGTCGGGCCGGTGCCGAGCTGGGAGGGCGCACGACGGTGGTCGCCGTCACCGGTGACGTGGCCGACGAGGGTCACCGGACCCGCCTCGTGGCCGAGGCCGCTCGACTCGGCCGGCTCGACCTGCTGGTGAACAACGCCAGCGTGCTCGGACCGAGCCTCCAGCCGGCGCTGGCCGACTACCCGCTCGATGAGCTCAGGCGCGTCTACGAGGTGAACGTCGTGGCCCCGCTGCGGCTCGTGCAGCTGGCCCTGCCGCTGCTCGAGCCGGCCGGCGGTCGCGTCGTCAACGTGACCTCGGACGCCGCCCGTGAGCGCTACGCCGGCTGGGGAGGTTATGGATCGTCG
>DASXYV010000372.1:0-2841 GCA_036502305.1 Acidimicrobiales bacterium | reverse complement strand
GGCGGCGGCCAACTACGACGACGTTGCCGACTGGAAGGGCGCCGCCAGCCTGATCCAGCAGGCGGTGGACACCTTCGGGCGCCTCGACGTGCTGGTCAACAATGCCGGGATCCTCAGGGACAAGATGATGTTCTCGATGACCGAGGACGACTTCGACTCGGTCATCAGGGTCCATCTCAAGGGCACGTTCGCGACGACCCACCACGCGTCGGTGTACTGGCGCGAGCAGTCGAAGGCGGGGGTCCAACCGCGGGCGGCCGTCGTCAACACCGTCTCGAGCGCCGGCCTCCAGGGCAATGTGGGCCAGGCCAACTACGGAGCGGCGAAGGCAGGCATCGCCTCCCTCACCATCATCACCAGCCTCGAGCTCGCTCGCTACGGCGTACGGGCCAACGCCATCGCCCCGGGCGGGATGACCCGCATGTCCGGCGCCGTGGTGAAGGACATGGAGCTCAAGGAGCCCGAGGAGTACGAGGAGTTCGATCCGATGAACCCGGGCAACTCGGCGCCCATGGTCGCCTGGCTCGCCTCGGACGACGCCCTGCACGTGACCGGCCAGGTGTTCCGGGCGGTTGGGTCGACGATCACCCATTACGCCCCCTGGACGCTGGGCGAGGGCATCGACACCCCGGGAGGGCCGGCCAAGTGGAGCCCGGCCGACATCGGCCCTGCGCTCAATGCGTCGGTGTTCCATTCCCGCCATCCCGGGCTCCAGATGGGTCGAGCGCGAGCCAGATAGCCTCGGCGGCAGCCCGGGCCGCACCGGGCAGCAGAGCGACCAGAATGCGAGGCCGGCCCGGGAGGCCGGACCACAAAGCGAGGCCGGCCCGGGAGGCCGGCCCAGGGAGGCAGGGAGGACGAGTGGGCCTGCTCGACGGGAAAGTTGCGATCGTCACCGGCGCCGGTCGGGGTATCGGCCGGGCCGAGGCGCTCTTGCTGGCATCCGAAGGCGCCAGCGTGGTCGTCAACGACCTCGGCGGCGATTGGACCGGCGAGGGCAAGGACGACCGTCCGGCCCAGCAGGTGGTCGACGAGGTGGAGGCGGCCGGTGGCACCGCGGTCGCCAACTACGACGACGTGGCCAGCTGGAAGGGCGCCGAGAGCCTTCTCCAGCAGGCGGTGGACACCTACGGGGCCCTCGACGTGCTGGTGAACAACGCCGGCATCCTCCGGGACAAGATGTCGTTCAACATGACCGAGGACGATTGGGACGCGGTCATCAAGGTGCATCTCAAGGGCCACTTCTGCCCCTCGCGAGTGGCCGCCGCCCACTGGCGGCAACGCTCCAAGGAGACCGGTGCCCCGGTCTCCGCCGCCATCGTGAACACGTCATCGGAGTCCGGGCTCTACGGCAACGCCGGCCAGCTCAACTACGCGGCCGCCAAGGCGGGCATCGCGGCCATGACGGTCGTCCTGGCGCGCGAGCTCGAGCGCGTCGGCGTGCGGGTCAACGCCATCGCCCCGGTGGCCCGCACCCGGCTCACCGAGTCACTGGGGGGCGGCTTCATGGAGCAGAAGGAGGGGGACTTCGACCGGTTCGCCCCTGACAACGTCGCCCCCGTCGTGGCCTGGCTCGCCTCCGACCTGGCAGCCGGTGTCTCCGGCCAGGTCGTGAAGGTCCAGGGCGGCGTGCTCCAGCTCGTCCAGGGCTGGCGCCCCGTCACCGAGGTCAAAGCGGAGAAGCCATGGACCGTCGACTCGGTCGACGAGGCCCGCTCCACCCTCTTCGCCCGCTCCGAACCGGGCGTGCCGCCGTTCATGTTCGAGGTGGAGGGCTAGCCCATGCGCCTGGCCTGGGGGCCCGAGGTCGACGAGTTCCGCGCCGAGCTGGTCGACTTCCTCGAGGAGCACGCTCCCCCGGAGGCCAAGGCCCTCAAGAACACCGGCACCCTGTCGGACAGCGGCGACGAGGACGGCGCGTCGATCATCCCCGACTGGGCGCGGCGCTGGCAGGCGACGCTGTTCGACCACGGCTGGATGGTGCCCGGGTACCCGCCGCAGCTGGGGGGCCGTGACGCGTCGCCCGTGCAGACGCTCGTCTACCTGCAGGAGCTGGCGGGGCGAGGAATCCCCCGCTCGGTGCACTTCCCCGGCTACGCCATCGTCGCGCCGAGCCTCCTCGAGTTCGGTGACAAGAACCAGCGCGAGCTGGCGCCCGCCGCCATCCGAGGCGACGACGTGTGGTGCATCGGGATGAGCGAGCCCAACGCCGGCTCCGACCTCGCCGGCCTCCAGACCCGGGCCGTCCTCGACGGCGACGCCTTCATCGTCAACGGCCAGAAGGTCTGGACGTCCTACGCCATGGTGGCCGAGCGCTGCTTCTGCTACGTCCGCACCGACCCCACGGCGCCGAGGCACCAGGGCATCAGCGTGCTCATCATCGACATGGCCACACCGGGCATCGAGGTGAGGCCACTTCGGCAATTCTCGGGGGCCGCCCACTTCGCCGAGGTCTTCTTCACCGATGTCGTCGTTCCCGCGACCAATCTGGTCGGCGAGGTGAATGACGGGTGGCGCATCACGATGGGATCGCTGGCCCACGAGCGCGGCGGTCTCTGGGTCCAGTCGGTCTCGCTGGTGGAGTCCACGCTCGACGACCTCGTGACCTTGTGCCGGCGCCGGGGGCTGACGGACGACGCGGGCGTCCGCCGACGCCTGGCCGAGGCCTACGAGCAGGTGTCGAGCCTGCGGGCGTTGGGCTACAAGGGCTTCACCAGCTTCGCCCGCACCAGCTCGGCACCCGCGCACTCCTACCTCAAGCTGGCCACCTCGGAGCTGGGCAAGTCGCTCTACGAGCTGGGCATGGAGCTCCTCGGCCCCGACGGTGTGGTCGTCGACGCC
>DASXYV010000371.1:0-12104 GCA_036502305.1 Acidimicrobiales bacterium | reverse complement strand
CGTCGACGATCGAGTCGATATCCGAGGAGAAGCGCACGGCGCTCGGCGCCGGCCACTTCGTCACCACGCGCAGCGACTATCACGACCAGCGGGGCGAGCTGGTCGGCAGCATGCGCTTCCGGATCCTGAAGTTCCGACCAGCGGAGCGCAAGCAGGTCGAGCCGGAGGCGAGCGAGCGGCGCGGGCCGCCCAGGTCAACACCTTCGGCGGCGGCGTCAACGAGGTCCAGCGGGAGATCGTGGCCAGCGTGGGCCTGGGCATGGCCCGCTCACCGCGGTGAGCGACGCGTTCCTGGAGAAGGCGCGGTCCTTCGAGGGCCGTCCCGTCGGGCCGCCCGAGCTGGGCGACGACCCCGTCAACCAGCCCATGATCCGCCACTGGTGCGAGGCCATCGGTGACGACAACCCGATCTACACGGACCCGGAGGCGGCGGCCCGGTCGGCCCACGGCGGCGTCGTGGCCCCTCCGGTCATGCTCCAGGCGTGGGTCATGCGGGGCATCAAGCCCCGCCCAACCAGCGGCGGGAACGCGCGTGACGAGCTCATGGCCATCCTCGACGCCGCCGGCTTCAGCTCGGTCGTCGCCACGGACTGTGAGCAGGAGTACCACCGCTACCTGCGTCCGGGGGACCACCTGTCGATGACGTCGACGATCGAGTCGATCTCGGAGGAGAAGAAGACGGCACTCGGCACCGGCCACTTCATCACGACGCGCAGCGACTACCACGACCAGGGGGGTGAGCTGGTCGGCAGCATGCGCTTCCGGATCCTGAAGTTCCGACCAGCGGAGCGCAAGCAGGTCGAGCCGGAGGCGAGCGAGCGGCGCGAGCGACCGAGGCGACCCCGCCCGGCGGTGACCCCGGACAACGCCTTCTTCTTCGAGGGAGCCAGGCGGGGCCAGCTGCTGATCCAGCGCTGTGCGTCGTGCGGGCTGCTGCGCCATCCGCCCCATGCGATGTGCTCGCAGTGTCGGTCGTTCGACTGGGACACGGTCGAAGCCAGCGGGCGGGCGACGCTGTACAGCTTCGTCGTCGTCCACTATCCCGAGGTCCCCGCCTTCGACTACCCGCTCGTCGTCGGCCTGGTCGAGCTGGAGGAGGGCACCCGACTGGTGGCCGACGTCATCGGCGTCGCCCCGAGCGACGTGCGCATCGGCATGCCGCTCGAGCTCGAGATGGTCGCCTTCGACGACGAGCTCACCCTGCCCCAGTTCCATCCGGTGGCGAGCTGATGGACTTCACGCTCTCGGAGGACCAGCAGGCGATCGCCGACCTGGCGGCCAGGATCTTCGAGGACCAGGCGACGCCGGAACGGGTGAAGGAGGTCGAAGGGGGAACGGACCGCTTCGACCGTGCCCTGTGGACCAAGCTCGCCGAGGCCAACCTCCTCGGTATCGCCCTGCCGGAGGACGTCGGTGGCAGCGGGTACGGGATCGTCGAGCTGTGCCTGGTCCTCGAGCAGCAGGGGAGGCGGGTGGCGCCGGTACCGCTGCTGCCCACGCTGGCGATGGGGGCATTGCCGATCGCCGAGCTCGGCACGCCCGAGCAGCGCGCCCGCTGGCTGCCGAGCGTCGCCGAAGGCCGCACCATCCTCACCGCGGCGCTGGCCGAGGTCGGGTCCGGCACCCTCGGCCCGGGCGTCACGGCCACTCCCGACGGTGTCGCCTGGCGCCTCGACGGCACGGCGATGAGCGTGCCCGCCGCTCATCTCGCCGCCCGGGTGGTGGTGCCGGCCCGCCTACCGGGCGGGGATCTCGGCGCCTTCCTGGTCGATCCCGCCGGGGCCGGGGTGGCCCGCCAGCTGGCGCACACCACCGACCGGGGGGTCGCCGCCCACCTCTCGTTCGCTGGTGCGCCGGTCGGGCCCGAGGACGTGCTCGGGAGCCCCGACGGCGGCGGCAGCCCCGTCGGTTGGGTCCTCGACCGCGCAACCGTGGCCCTGTGCGCCCTGCAGGTGGGGGTGGCGGAGGAGGCCCTCAGGATGGCGGCCGAGTACACGTCCGGCCGTCATCAGTTCGGTCGGCCCCTGGCCACCTTCCAGGGGGCAGCCCTCAAGGCGGCTGACGCCTACATCGACACCGAGGCCATGCGGGCGACGATGTGGCAGGCGGCCTGGAGGCTGGCGCAGGGTATCGACGCCACGGACGCGGTGGCGGTGGCCAAGTGGTGGGCCGCCGACGCCGGACACCGCGTGGTGCACACCACCCAGCACCTGCACGGTGGCCTGGGCGCGGACGTGGACTATCCAATCCACCGCTACTTCCTGTGGGGCAAGCAGATCGAGGTGACGCTGGGCGGCGCCAGCCAGCAGCTGGCCCGGCTGGGCCGGGAGATCGCGGCCGCCAACCGATGACGACGACGACCACCCTCGCCTACGACGACGTGAGCGTCGGCGACCAGCTGCCCGAGCTGTCGATCCCGCTCACCCGCACGCTCATCGTGGCCACCGCCATCGCCTCGCGCGACTACCAGGATGTCCACCACGATCCCGGCCTGGCCCATGAGCGCGGGTCGAAGGACATCTTCATGAACATCCTCACCAGCAACGGCTTCGTGGGGCGGTTCATCACCGACTGGGCCGGTCCCGACGCCGTGCTCGAGCGGGTGAAGATCCGCCTCGGTGCTCCCAACTACCCGGGCGACACCATGGTCATGACCGGCACTGTCACCGCGAAGCAAGAGGTCGACGACAAGGGCATCGTGGAGGTGGCGGTCAAGGGGGCCAACAGCCTCGGCGACCACGTCTCGGGAACCGTGCGGCTGGCGCTGCCCCGGCCGGCTCGGGAGGCCGGCCCCGACAACGCAGCGCGCGGATGACGAGCTCCAACCGCCTCGCAGACGAGGCGGCGATCGTCGGGATCGGCGCCACGGAGTTCTCCAAGGACTCCGGGCGCAGCGAGATGCGCCTCGCCGTCGAGGCCACGGCTGCCGCGCTCGACGACGCCGGCATCGAACCCGCGCAGGTCGACGGGATGGTCACGTTCACCATGGACGGCAACCCCGAGATCGAGATCGCTCGCAACCTCGGGATCGGAGAGCTCTCCTTCTTCAGCCGCATCCACCACGGGGGCGGAGCCGCCTGTGCCACCGTCGAGCAGGCGGCCATGGCCGTCGCCACCGGCGTGGCCGACGTCGTGGTCTGCTACCGGGCGTTCAACGAGCGATCGGGCCGACGCTTCGGGGCCGGCGTGCAGGACCGGCCCCCGATGCCGACCGCCGAGAGCGCCCACTTCAGCTGGTACGCCCCCTTCGGCCTGCTCACGCCGGCGCAGTGGGTGGCCATGTTCGCCACCCGCTACATGCACGAGTACGGAGCCACCAGTGAGGACTTCGGCCGGGTGGCGGTGGCCGATCGCAGGCACGCGGCGAGCAACCCGGCGGCCTGGTTCTACGAGCAGCCCATCACCCTCGACGATCACCAGCGCTCGCGCTGGATCGTCGAGCCGCTGCATCTGCTCGACTGCTGCCAGGAGAGCGACGGCGCCCAGGCTCTCGTCGTGACCAGCCGCGAGCGCGCCGCCGACCTCCGTCAGCCGCCGGCGGTCATCCGGGCCGCAGCTCAAGGCGCGGGCGAGGAGCAGGACATGATGACGAGCTACTACCGCGACAGCATCACCGGGCTGCCCGAGATGGGACTGGTGGCCCGCCAGCTGTGGGCGACGGCGGGGATCGGGCCCGCCGACATCCAGACCGCGGTCATCTACGACCACTTCACCCCGTTCGTGCTGTGCCAGCTGGAGGAGTTCGGCTTCTGCGGCCGGGGCGAGGCCAAGGACTTCCTCCGCGACGGCAACGTCGAGCTGGGCGGCGCCCTACCGATCAACACCCACGGCGGGCAGCTCGGGGAGGCCTACATCCACGGCATGAACGGCATCGCCGAGGGCGTGCGCCAGGTGCGCGGCACCTCGGTGAACGAGGTCAAGGGGGTCGAGCACGTGCTCGTCACCGCCGGCACCGGGGTGCCCACCAGCGGCCTGATTCTCGGCGTCGACCGCTAGCCCCGATCGCCCCCGCCGGCGTCCACGGGATCGGGCGGCCCGATCGCGGACGCCTCCGGCCCGAACTCCTCCACGTAGCCGGGGTGGACGGCCTTCCATCGCTCGCCCCAAGCCGAGGGCGTCGTCGCCTCCAGGTCGTCCTGGAGCCGGTCGAGGCACTCGTGCCAGCCGGCGGCGTCGCGAGCGGCCTTGCCAACCTCGTCGAAGGTGTCGGTGAGGGTGAGCGTGCACCCGGCGTCCCTCGGCACGATCTCCAACCGGATCGTGTCCGGCCCCCAGCGGAACTCGACCACCGAGCCGTCCTCGACGGCCAGTACCTCCCCGGTGAACGTCGGGAACTCGCCATGGAACTCGAGCTTGGAGCCGACGACCCAATCGCCGACGATCCGTCCGGGGAACCAGGTCTCGAGGTGCTCGGGCTCGGTGATGGCCCGCCACACCTTCGGCGCCGGGTGACGCAGCTGTCGCGTGAAGCGCAGCCGCCAGCGCTCACCTGCCGGTTCGAGTGTGCCGTCCACGTCGGTCTCCTTTCGGATCGGGGGAGTCGTCCATGTCGTCGAGATGACGTTCGAGGGCGTCGAGGCTGGAGGTCCACAGCGCCCGGTAGGGCGCGATCCAGTCGTCGATCTCGCGCAGCGGCTCGGCCCGCACCCGGTACCAGCGGCGCTGGGCATCGACCCGAGCCTCGACGAGACCGGCGTCGCGCAGCACACCGAGGTGCTTGGACACCGCCGGCTGGCTCACGGCCAACGCCTGGACCAGGTCACCGACGGGTCGTTCCCCATCGCGGAGCAGGTCCAGGATTCGCCGCCGGTTCGGCTCCGCCAGCGCTTCGAACGCCATCATCTCGTCCAGTATGCCTAAACGGCTATATACCTGTCAAGGGAGATGAGCGCTCGTTCGCTCCTCAGCTGGCGTCGAGCGCGCTGAGCCGTCCCCGGGCCATGAAGGCAGCGCGCAGGTCGGCGACGTCCTCGGCGGTGAGGCGCCGGAACTGCTTCGCAGGGGTCGGGCGCCACCACACGGGATCGCGGCACTCCCAGCGCTCGCGCCGCAGCACCCGCTTGAGCACCTTGCTCGTCGGCGTGACCGGGAGCTGGTCGGTGACCCGCACGAAGCGGGGCGCCCATTTCGTGCCCAGATCGGGCTGCGCGGCCAGGAAGTCGGCCAGCCCCACGGGATCGAGCTCGCGCCCCGCCAGTAGCTGGAGGGCGGCCATCACCTGGTCACCCACCTCGGGGTCGGGGATGGCGTAGACCACCGCCAGCAGCACGTCGGGATGCCGGGCGAGGATTCGCTCGACCGGGGCGGCGGCGAAGTTCTCGCCGTCGACTCGGAGCCAGTCGAAGTCCCGCCCCGCAAAATAGAAATAGCCCTCGGCGTCCCGGTAGGCCAGGTCGCCGGTCCGGTACACGCCGTCCCGCACCCGCTCGGCGTCGGCGTCCTCGTTCCTCCAGTAGCCCTCGAAGCCGGCTCCCTGCGAGCGGGACGACAGCTCGCCGATCGCGGCGTCGGGGTTGAGCAACCTTCGGTGCTCGTCGAACTCGGCCGGCGGGCACTCTTCGCCCGTCTCCAGATCCAGCACGACCGTGCCCTCGGGGGCGCGGCCGAGCGCGCCCTGCGGCATGTCCGGCGTGCGCCCGACCGTGACTCCGCCCTCCGTGGATCCGTAGGCGTCGACCACCCTGCATCCGAACCGGGCGCCGAAGCGCGCGAGGTCAAGGTCCGCCCCTTCGTTGCCGAAGGCGAGGACGAGCGGGTTGTCGGCGTCGTCGGGCGCCTCGGGCGTCGCCAGGATGTACGACAGCGGCTTGCCCACGTAGTTGAAGTAGGTGGCCCCGAACCGGCGTACGTCGGGGAGGAACCCCGACGCCGAGAACCGCCGCCGCAGTGCCGTGGCCGCGCCAGATGCCAAGGCCGGGGCCCAACCCGCCATGAGCGCGTTCGAGTGGAACAGGGGCATGACCTCGTAACAGACGTCGTCCGCCGTGAGGCCGAAGTTCTTGCCAGCCGCCTGGCCGATTCGGGCCAGCCGACCCTGCGAGCAGATGCAGGCCTTGGGCTGACCGGAGGTGCCGGAGGTGAACAGCAGCAGGTAGCGCGACTGCGCAGTTGGCTGGTCATCGGGCAGCGCCGCCCCCCGCACGTCGGCCAGCAGTGCGTCGTACGGCTTCGACTCGATGTCGAGCACCCGCTCCTCGGACACCCGCAGGTCGAGACCGTCGAGGAGGGGGAGGTGGGCCGGCTCGGTGACCAGCAGCTGGCACTCCGTATGGGTGATGTCCCGCTCCAGCTCGGCGCCTCGCCGCGTCGGGTTGATGCCCACGACCGTGGCGCCCACCAACGCCGCCGCACCGAGCCACATGGGGAACTCGAGCACGTTGTCGAGCAGGACGCCAACGTGGAACGGCCCCGGTTGGCGGAGCCTGACGAGGACCGACGCCCGCTCGGCGCAGGCCTGGGCGTACTCGGCCCAGGTCCAGGCCTGGTCCTCGAAGAGGAGCGCCGCCCTTGACCCGTGCTCGTCGGCCCGGCGGAGAACGAGCTCGGCGATGGTGGTCATCGGGGCAGTCTGCACCTCGCGGACCGTGCACGCAGGGGCGGACAGTCCACTACGTGCCGGAGATTGCCACAGGGAGCCATCCTCGGGCCAGCGGGTAGGCTCCTGACCCGACATCAGGAGAGGTGGAGAGCGGGATTGCAGGAAGAGGTGCAGCTTGGCGTGCAGGCCGACGTTCCGAGCCCGGACGGCGACCGGACGCACATCGTGTTCCTGTGCACGGGGAACGCGGCCCGTTCGGTGATGGCGGGCGCCGCCCTGGGCCGATCGGGCTCGGCTCGGATCACCACGGCGGGCACGCATGTGGTCGAGGGCCAGCCCATGAGCTGGCGCACCCGCGCTGCGCTCGAAGGCGCGGGCCTGGCCGCCGATGGACACCGCAGCCGCCAGATCCGCGAGCGGGACCTCGACGATGCCGACCTGGTCGTGGGTATGGCCCGCGAGCACGTCGAGCATGTCCGCCGCCGGCACCCCTCGGCCGCCCCCCGCACGGCGACGCTGCGCCGGCTGTGCCGAGATCTGCCGGGTCGACCGGGGACGCTCCAGGAGCGATTGAAGGCCCTCCGCCTCGACGAGGTCGAGCTCGAGGAGTGGGAGGACGTGGACGACCCGGCCGGGGGAGAGGTCGAGGACTTCCATGGCTGCGCGGCCGAGATCGTCGAGCTGGTCGCGCTCCTCGAGCGGGAGCTGTCCTGATCCCGTGAGCAGCGACGGGGAGCGGCTGCCCCTCACCATCCCGGCGCTGGTCGCCGCCTCGGCCGAGCGCTATGCCGATCTCGAGGCGCTCGTCGACGAGACCACCCGGCTGACCTACGCCCAGCTGGCGCCCGCCGTTCACCGGGCGGCCGGGGCGGCCATGGCGGTCGGGGTCGGTCCGGGCGACCGGGTCGCCATCTGGGCGCCCAACCTCGCCGAGTGGGTGGTCGCGGCCTTGGGTGTCCTGTCGGCCGGCGGGGTCCTGGTGCCGCTGAACACACGCTTCAAGGGATCGGAGGCGGCGTACGTCATCTCCAAGAGCGGGGCCCGCGTCGTCTTCACGGCGTCGGGCTTCCTCGGTGTCGACTACGTGGACATGCTGTGCCAGGCGACGGACCGGTCGAGCCTGGACGCCATCGTCGTGCTGCAGGGTGAGACGCCGGAGGGCGCCGTCTCGTGGCCGGACTACCTGCGCGGCGCCGACAAGGTGCATCCGGCGGATGTCGACGACCGGATGGCCGCGGTCAGGCCCGACGACCTGTCGGACATCATCTTCACCTCCGGCACCACCGGGCGGCCCAAGGGAGCGATGGTCACCCACGCCCAGACCCTGCGGGTCTTCCGCGCCTGGGCCGAGATCGTGGGGCTGACCCGCGGGGACCGCTACCTGATCGTCAACCCCTTCTTCCACACCTTCGGCTACAAGGCCGGATTCCTCGCGTCCATCATCGTCGGCGCCACGATCGTGCCCCACGCCGTGTTCGACGTGCCCACCGTGCTCAAGCGCGTCGCCGAGGAGCGCATCTCCATGCTCCCGGGGCCGCCGACCCTCTATCAGTCGATTCTCGATCACCCCGACCGCGGACGCTACGACCTGTCGTCGTTGCGCCTGGCCGTCACCGGCGCGGCGGCCGTGCCGGTGGAGATGATCCGTCGCATGCGCAACGAGCTGACGTTCCGCACCATCATCACCGGTTACGGCCTCACCGAGTCGACGGGCACGGTGAGCATGTGCCGCTATGACGACGACCCCGAGACCATCGCCAACACCTCAGGGCGCGCCATTCCCGATACCGAGGTCCGGGTCGTCGACGACTCGGGCGGCGAGGTCCCGAGGGGCAAGCCCGGCGAGGTCGTGGTGCGCGGGTACCACGTGATGAAGGGCTACTTCGACGAGCCCGACGAGACCGCCGCCACCATCGACGCTGACGGCTGGCTGCACACCGGCGACATCGCGGTGATGGACGAACGCGGTTACCTGCGGATCACCGATCGCAAGAAGGACATGTTCATCGTCGGTGGCTTCAACGCCTACCCGGCGGAGATCGAGAACATCCTGCTCGGCAACGCCAAGGTGGCGCAGGCCGCGGTGGTCGGGGTCCCCGACGCGCGCATGGGCGAGGTCGGCGTTGCTTTCGTGGTCCCCCGGCCGGGCGAGGAGCTGACCCCGAGCGAGGTCGTCGAGTGGTGTCGCCAGGTGATGGCGAACTACAAGGTGCCCCGCCGGGCGGAGATCGTGGAGTCGCTGCCACTCAACGCCAGCGGCAAGGTCCTCAAGTACGAGCTGCGTCAGCTAGCCCAACCCTGACCCAGCCGCCGCAGCGGCGTCCCGGAAGCTGGTCGAGCGGTGCACCGGGTCGCCGTCGAGCTTGGGGATGATGTGCTCGCCGAACAGCTGGATGGTCTCGAGGGCGGCGCTCATCGGCATGTCGATCGGCAGGCCGAAGACGAGCTGGTCGGCGCCGACGCTCTCGTAGCGCCGGACCTGCTCGAGCACCTCGTCGGGATCCCCGCACAGCATGTAGCCCTCGTTGATGCGGAGATCCACGTCCTCCGGCGTGGGCTCGGGGAGCACGGCAGGCCAGTCGGGCACCTCCTCGGGCTTGGGGAAGGTGTCGTGGTAGCGGAAGACGAGGCTCTGGAGATAGGAGATGCCCATGTCCTGGACGACCTGGCGCGCCTTGCGACCGTCCTCCATGCACACCACCCCGTTGGTGATCATCACGTTGTCGTTCACATAGGCGCCGACGGGCTCGGCGTCGCCTATGGCGTCCTTGTAGGCCTGGACCATCGGCGCCATGGCGCTGATGGCCGTGGTGTTGAAGCCGAGGACGCCGACACCCAGCCGGGCAGCCTTCTCGTAGGTCGGGGGATTGCCCGCCGCCATCCATATCGGGGGATGGGGCCGGCGCCAGGGCTTGGGCAGAACATTGCGGGTCGGGACCGAGAACGCCTTGCCGTCGTGGCGGTACTCGGTGTCGTTCCACATCCGGAGGAACTCCGGGAGGACCTCGTCGAAGACCTCCTTGGTCACCGCCGTGCTCTCGATGCCGAAGCCGGTCACCTCGCGGCTCCCGGCGCCCCGGCCGGTGCCGAACTCGAAGCGCCCGTCGCTCAGGTGGTCCAGCATGGCCACCCGCTCGGCGACCCGGACGGGGTGGTTCACCTGGGGGTTGAGGTTGAAGATGCCCGAGCCGACGTGGATCCGCTCGGTCACCGCGGCGAGATGGGCCAGGTAGACCTCGTTGGCCGACATGTGGGAGTACTCGTCGAGGAAGTGGTGCTCGGTGACCCACACGTACTTCCACCCCGCCCGGTCGGCCGCCTTCACCAGCTCGACCTCGTTCATGATGGCGTGGTGCTCGGCGTCGGGGTCGGCCTCGACGCGGCGCCGAGGCAGGTGGGCCTGGACGAAGATCCCGAACTCCATGGCTGTCGCGGCCTCCGATCCCAGCTCGCATCCGACGGTGTGTCAGATAACCTACCCGCCATGACGCCGACGGTCACCGGTCACGACGAGCGCCGCCTGTTCATCGGGGGAGAGTGGGTCGACGCCTCCGGGTCGCCCTACGAGATCGTGAACCCGGCGACCGAGGAGCCGGTCGGTCTGGC
The DNA here is from genome assembly GCA_036502305.1 of Acidimicrobiales bacterium. Lineage (GTDB taxonomy): Bacteria > Actinomycetota > Acidimicrobiia > Acidimicrobiales > AC-9 > AC-9. The sequence continues at coordinate 1,960 of DASXYV010000371.1, read as the reverse complement.
CCCCGAGGCGACCGCAGGCGACGCCTCGGCCGCGGCCGCCGCCGCCCGGGAGGCCTTCGGCGCCTGGTCCCGCACCACCCCGGCTGAGCGCTCGGCGCTGCTGCTCGCCGCCGCCGAGCTCGTGCGCAAGCGGGCCGACGAGCTCCTGCCCCTCCTCATCGCCGAGACAGGCGCCACCATCAGCGTGGGCTCCAAGCTCCAGGTGCCGGTGTGCGCCGACCGCTTCGAGCGCTACGCGCGGGGCGCCCTCCAGGACCACTCCGTCACGCTGGCGCCCAAGATCACCGAGGCCACCCCGCTCGCGCCCGGCGGGGTCATCGGCGCCACGGCCCTGCGCCAGCCGGTGGGCGTCGTGGCCTGCATCACGCCCTACAACTTTCCCATCGGCAACATGGCGGGCAAGGTGGCGCCCGCCCTGGCCATGGGAAACACCGTCGTGATCAAGCCGGCGCCCCAGGACCCGTTCGGAGTGATCGAGCTGGTGGGGATCCTCGAGGAGGTCGGGGTGCCGCCGGGAGTGGTCAACCTCGTCAACAGCCGGGGAGCGGAGGCCGCCGCCGCACTCGTCGACTCGCCCGACGTGGACATGGTGAGCTTCACGGGCAGCACTGCGGTCGGCGTCCGGATCGCCGAGGCCGGGGCCCGCACCATGAAGCGCCTCCTGCTCGAGCTGGGAGGCAAGGGGGCCTGCGTGGTGCTCGACGACGCCGACGTCGCCGCCGCCGTTACCGCCATCGGCAGCACCTTCGCATTCCATTCGGGCCAGATCTGCACGGCGCCGACCCGGGCCATCGTCCACCGGTCCGTCTACGACGAGGTCGTCGAGCGGCTCGCCGCCTTCGCCGGGGCGCTCAAGGTCGGGGACCCGATGGAGCGCGACACCATCGTGGGGCCGCTCATCTCGGGCGCCCAGCGCCAGCGGGTCGAGGACTACATCCGCCTCGGGGGCGAGGAGGGGGCGAAATTGGTCGCCGGCGGGGGCCGGCCGGCTGCCCTGGAGCGGGGGTTCTACGTCGAGCCGACGCTCTTCGCCGAGTGCCGCAACGACATGCGGGTTGCTCAGGAGGAGATCTTCGGCCCCGTCGTGGTCGTGGTTCCCGTGGACGGTGAGGACGAGGCCGTCGCCGTGGCCAACGACAGCGAGTACGGGCTCTATGACTACGTGTACTCGAAGGACACGGCGCGAGCCTTCCGGGTGGCCAAGCAGCTGCGGGCGGGCCACGTGGGCATCAACACCGCGCAGCGCAACCTGGAGGCGCCCTTCGGCGGCTTCAAGATGAGCGGTGTGGGGCGCGATGGCGGTGACTTCGGTCTGCACGCCTACAGCGAGCTGCAGAGCGTGATCTGGCCGGGCTGAGGAGTAGGGAGGAAGCGTGAGAGGCGTCGTCTGGAACGGCAAGATTGACGTGACCGAGGACCTCGAGGCCCGGGCGCCCGGTGCCAACGAGGTGCGTGTCCGCATCGCCGCCGCCGGTGTGTGCCACAGCGACGTCAGCGTCATCGACGGCACCATCCCCTTCCCAACTCCGCTCGTCATGGGCCACGAGGGCGCCGGGGTCGTCGAGGAGGTGGGATCGAGCGTCACCAAGGTGAAGCCCGGGGATCACGTCGTGCTCGTGACCCTCGGCCACTGCGGCCAGTGCGACGCCTGCGAGAGCGGCCTTCCGACCCACTGTCGCGACACGTTCGGCAAGACGTCCCAGCCCTTCACCTACAAGGGCGAGCCCGCCTACATGTTCGCCAACACCTCGGTCTTCGCCGAGCACACCGTGGTCAAGGAGAGCCAGGCCGTGGTGATCGACCCGACGGTGCCCCTCGAGGCGGCCTCTCTCATCGGCTGCGGGGTGCTGACGGGCGCCGGCGCCGTCTGGAACCGGGCCAAGGTCGGCCGCGGTGACACCGTGGCCGTGTTCGGGGTCGGTGGCATCGGGCTCAACGCCGTGCAGGCGGCGTGGATCGC
>DASXYV010000370.1:0-3977 GCA_036502305.1 Acidimicrobiales bacterium | reverse complement strand
TGGGTCTGCCGTCGGTGACGGTGAACTTGCCGGGCGGGAGCCACACGTCCCTCCCGGCCTGCAGCTATCCGGGCGTGCCGCCCAACGGGGTCAACACGACGGTGGCCGACACCAGCGTGCCCTATCCGGCCTCACGCCCGTATCCCGGCACCGACCCGCCCACGTGGCACAAGTTCTACAACGGCCTCACGTCGCTGGCCGAGCTCACCGACAACGGCGCCACGGGTACGAGCATCTCGGGTCAGGCGACCCCGGGGATGATGGCCCGCACGCCGGGTGGCGGGTTCCTCGACAACCCCGACAACAAGTACGTCTTCAGCTTGCTGCGCCCGGCCGCCGGCTCCGTGGCGGTGGTCCACTCCCGGCTGCCTACCTTCGCGCAGACCTATCAAGGTCAGTCGGTGATGGGCACCGGACAGCTCCGGTACTGGTCCCTCTGCTCGAACGAGGTGGCGTCCGAGCGCTTCTACGCCTGCCTGACCGATGACCAGGTCGCCACGGACCGGACCGGGACCTACACCGTGATTGTCTCCTCGGATGCTGATCGTCCACCCAACGCCAGGCCAGCGTGCGGCATGAACTGGCTGCCCACCGGTCCCGCGCCCGACACCCTGCTCATCATGCGGAACATGCTGCCGGCGCCCTCCTTCGCCAACTCCGTGCAGGCGGCCCGCTACGGTCACGAGGCCCAGGACCTCGGGCCCTACTTCCCCTCGACGAGCTATGCCACGGTTGCCGCCGTCAGGGCACTCGGCTGCCGGTAACCACAACCCCGTAGGCTGGATGCATGCCGGCTCGCGCCTTCGACCCATCTGCCGACCACTCCATCGTGCCGCTACGGGGCCGATCAGTCGAGCGCCCCACTCGGACCGCCGATACTCGGACCTTCCGCTTCGAGGGGAGAGAGCTCGCCTACGAGGTGCACGGCGACGGCGACCGGCTGCTCGTCTATCTGCACGGCCTGCTGCTCGACGCCGAGCTCAACCGGGGAATCGCAGAGGCCCTGGCCCGCCGGGGGAACACGGTCGTTCTCCTCGACCTGCTCGGGCACGGCCAGAGCGACAAGCCCGATCACGCCTCGTTGTACCGGATCGATCTCTACGCCCGCCAGGTCTTCGCCCTGCTCGACGAGCTCGGCGCCAAGCAGGCGGTCCTCGGCGGCGTCTCGCTCGGGGCCAACGTGAGCCTCCAGGCGGCTGTGCTGGCGCCGGAGCGGGTTCGCGGACTGGTGCTGGAGATGCCGGCACTGGAGTGGGCGGTGCCCGCGGCCGCCGTGCTCTTCGTGCCGCTCGTGCTGGCGCTGCACTACGCCACCCCCGCGGCCGCCCTCTTCAGCAGGCTGGTGCGAAGCCTGCCGAGGACGCCCTTCGGCCCGCTGAACAGCATGCTCAACGCGGCGTCGCTTCCCCCCGAGCAGATGGCGGCCGTGCTCCACGGCATCCTCGTCGGCCCCACCGCGCCCGCGGTCGAGGAGCGGCGCACCATCACCGTCCCCACGTTGGTGCTGGGCCACCGCAACGACCTCATCCACCCGTTGAACGACGCCACCAATCTCGTGCGCGAGCTGCCCAACGGCCACCTGGTGCGGGCCCGCTCCCCACTGGAGCTGCGGCTGTGGCCGGACCGGCTCACAGGCGAGATGGCCGATTTCCTGGCCGACGTCTGGGCCACCGACGAGAGCTCCAGCAACTCCCGGCCATGAAGGTGTGGGTCAACGGGGAGCTGCTCGACAACGGCGACTCCCGGGTCGGCGCCTTCGACCGCGGCCTGACGGTGGGCGACGGTGTCTTCGAGACGATCGCCGTACGAGCGGGCCGCCCTCTCGCCGTGACCCGGCACCTGGCCCGCCTGGTGCGCTCCGCCCTCGCCCTCGGCTTGCCCGCTCCTGAGATCGGAGCCCTCCGAGCTGCCGTGGAGGAGGTGACCGCCGCCGGCGGCGCCATCGACGCCGTCATCCGAGTCGTCTACACCAGTGGAACGGGGCCGCTCGGCTCCGACCGGAGCGACGCCACGCCTACAGCTGCCGTGCTGCTCGGCCCGGCACCGGAGCGTCCGCCAACCACCGACGTGATCACGGTCGCCTGGCCCCGCAACGAGCGGGGTGCCTTGGTCGGCATCAAGACCACCTCGTACGCCGAGAACGTGTTGGCCCTCGCCGAGGCCCGGCGCCACGGCGCGTCAGAGGCCATATTCGCCAACACCGCCGGCAACCTCTGCGAGGGAAGCGGCACGAACGTCTTCCTGGTCCTCGACGGGCAGCTGCTGACCCCGCCGCTGTCGGCCGGCTGTCTGGCCGGGGTGACGAGGCTCCTCGTCATCGAGTGCTGCGGGCTCGATGTCGTCGAGCGGGACGTCCCCATCACCGCCCTCGCCGAGGCGGAGGAGGCCTTCCTCACCTCGGCGACCCGCAACGTACAAGCCATCCGGGCCGTGAACGGGCGGGCGATGCCCAGTTGCCCCGGTCCGCGCACGCAGGCGGCGGCCGCGGCCTACTCGCGGCTCCAGGCGACCGACCCCGACCCCGCGTAGCTACACGAACTGCTCGGGGTCGGCCTCGAACCGGCGGCGGCACCCGCTCGAGCAGAAGTAGGAGACCGCGCCGCCGTCCTGCGCACTGTCGGCGGTCGACCCCGCCGTGACCGTCATGCCGCAGACCGGGTCCACCGCATGGCCGATCTCGGGTGCGCGATGCCGAGTAGTCCCCTCACTGGCCCGCTCTTGGACCAGCTCGGCCAGGATGGCCACGGCGATCTCCTCATGGGCGATGGCGCCCAGGTCGAGCCCGGCGGGGAACCTGACCCGGGCCAGGCGCTCCTCGGAGACGCCTGCGGTCCGCAGCGTCGACAGCACCGCCTCGCCCCGCCGCCTCGATGCCACGAGGCCGATGTAGGCGGCGTCGGTCGCCAGCGCAGCCTCGATGGCGTCCTCGTCGTAGCGGCCCATCGTCGCCACAACAACGAACGAGTCTGGTCCCACGCCCAGCTTGTCGAGCTCGAGCAGGGCCTGCACCTCGGTGTGGGGCTCGGCGAGCTCGGCGGGCGGCACAGGGTCGCGCTCGACGATCGCGGTGTCGAACCCGAGCTCACGCGCCATGGAGACGAGTACCCGCACGAGGGGCGCGCGCCCGACGGCCACGACCAACGGCGGGGCCAAAGCGGGCTCGAGGAACACCTCGACCGCCCCCTCGCTGGCACAGGTGATCGACTTCACGACCACGCCTTCCCGGCCCTCTTGCTCCTCACCCCCCGGGCCCAGGTGGAGGAGGCGGGGTCTGCCGTCCTCGAGCGCCTGCATGGCCTCCCGGACGACGAGGGGCTCGGAGCAGGAGCCGCCGACCCATCCCTTCACCCTCCCGTCGGCAAGGACCAGCGCCTTGGCGCCCGGCTTGCCGGATACCGGTCGCTGCGACCAGACCACGGTGGCCAGCACGTGGGGCTCCCGGCGAGCACGAAGCGCCGCCGCCTCCGAGAGCACGCCGTCGATCATGCGCGCCCGCTCAGCGCCCGGCCCGCGCCGCCTCGAGGGCCTCCCATACCTTGGCCGAGGTCACGGGCATGTCGATGTTTCGCACCCCGCGGTGGGCGAGCGCGTCGATGACAGCGTTCACGTACGCGGCCGGCGAGCCGACGGTCGCCGACTCGCCCACTCCCTTGGCCCCGAGAGGGTGGTGGGGCGATGGCGTGACGGTGGCGAAGGTCTCGAAGCGCGGCGTCTCCCACGCCGTGGGCAATAGGTAGTCCATGTAGTTGGACCCGATGCAGTTGCCGTCCTCGTCGAAGGTGATCAGCTGCATCGCGGCGATGCCGTAGCCCTCGCACAGGCCGCCGTGGATCTGGCCCTCGACGATCATGGGGTTGATCCGCACCCCGCAGTCGTCGACGGCCACGACCCGGCGCACCTTCCACTCGCCGGTGTCCTCGTCCACCTGGACCACGACCACGTACGTGCCGAACGGGTAGGTCATGTTCGGCGGGTCG
>DASXYV010000369.1:0-4558 GCA_036502305.1 Acidimicrobiales bacterium | reverse complement strand
CGTCGACAGCATGTGGACCTCGTCGACGATGTAGACCTTCCAGCGACCGGGCGTGCCCAGAGCCGCCCGGGCCACCAGGTCCCGCATGGCCTCGACCCCGTTGTTCGACGCCGCGTCGAGCTCGTGGACGTCGAACGACGCACCGAGGGCAACCTGCACGCAGGAGTCGCACGTCCCGCAGGGCTCGCCGTCGCGCTGGTTGGGACAGTTGAGAACCTTGGCCAGGATGCGCGCCGTCGAGGTCTTCCCAGTGCCGCGCGGTCCGCTGAACAGGTAGGCGTGAGCCACCCGGTTGTCGCGCGCTGCGTTGCGAAGTGCTCGGGTGACGTGGTCCTGGCCCTTCACCTCGCTGAAGCGCTGGGGGCGATAGCGACGGTAGAGAGACTGATAGGACTGGTCGGCCACGGCGCACCAGACTACCGGCGAGTCGCGCCATCCCCTCCGGTTCCCGCCGGTTCTCGACGGCGGCACGTCCCGTCAACGACGGGCGGTCGCTCGGTGCGGCAGCCAGGCTGACTGCGGCACACGGGAGGGCCCGCTGAGAGCTGCTGCCTTCCGGCCCTGACTCGGTTCACGGGATCCCGTTGCGCAGGACCCGGCCACCGCACGGAGCGACCACCTCGCAGCCCGAAGATACCCTGACGCCCGGAGGGGTGCGAGAGCGGCCGAATCGGCACGACTGGAAATCGTGTGTCGGGCAACCGACCGTGGGTTCGAATCCCATCCCCTCCGCCCAGGCAGCCAGAAGGGGTGCACAGGCGCACGGAAACGCCGCGCCGAGAACGCTCGATCACACCGGCCGGACGGCCCCAGCACCGCCCGAACAGCTCAGACCGCCCCCGCGCTGGGGCGGGCTCGCACACGTGGCTCAAAGATTTCGACAGGTAGGCGCCAATTCCTTCCGAAATGGCTTCCCCGTCGGTGGGCTCGGCATCTGGAGTGCCCGATACCGTGGCCGCCGTGACCAGCGAATCGCCACCCACCCGGCTCCACTCTCCCCCGGGCCCGGCGGCGGACGAAGAGGCCATGGCGCTGGCCCTGGCCGAGGCCCGCGCCGCCCTCTCCCACGGCGACGTCCCCGTGGGGGCGGTGGCGGTCGAGGGCGGGCGGGTGCTCAGCCGGCGGCACAACGAACGCGAGCTCCAGGGCGACCCCACCGCCCACGCCGAGATCCTCGCCCTGCGGGACGCAGCCGGCGTGATCGGCACCTGGCGCCTCGATTCGGTGAGCCTCGTGGTCAGCCTCGAGCCCTGCCCGATGTGCGCCGGCGCCCTGGTGGCGGCGCGCCTCGCCCGACTGGTCTTCGGCGCCGCCGACCCCAAGGCCGGTGCGTGCGGGTCTCTCTACAACCTCTGCGCCGACCCGCGGCTCAACCACGAGGTCGAGGTCGTGCCCGGCGTCCGGTCCGAGGAGAGCACCGGCCTACTGACGTCGTTCTTCGCCGATCGGCGGAGTCGCTAACCTCAGGCCCGGAGGGATGCGAGAGCGGCCGAATCGGACGGTCTCGAAAACCGTTGTGTCCTCGTGGCACCGTGGGTTCGAATCCCACTCCCTCCGCTACTGCAGGAAAAGCCGCGACGACTAGCCACGGCTAGCCGGCGTCACTCGACGCGCTCGCGGGGCCGGCCGTGAGGGAATCGTCAGCCCCACCAGAACGACGCCGCGATCACGCCGTAGAGCCCGACGAGAGTGACCCCCTCGAGCCAGTTCGACTTCCCATCGAAGACGACGATGACGACCACGACGGTCGTGATGGCGAGGACGACGACGAGGACGAGCGGGAGCACGAGAGTCAGCTGCGCGCCCCCCAGCACGGGGGACAGGAGCACGAGGAGGGGGATGAGGGCCAGCGCGATCTGCACCGGGCTCTGCAGGATCACCGACAGGGCGTAGTCGGCACGATTTCGGTAGGCGAGCTGCACACCGACGACGTGCTCCACGGCGTTGCCGGCGATCGCCACGATGACCAGGCCGGCGAAGGTCTGGGAGATGTTCAGCGTCGAGAGGGCGGGGGTGAGCGCGTGGACGAACCAGTCCGACACCAGGGCAGCGGCGCCGCTCGACGCGGCCAGGAGACCGATAGCGAGGCTGAGGGGCCATCCGCCGGTCGAGCCCCCCCTCTCGGAGGCCGGCTCCCGGCGGCCCTTCAGCGACGAAGGTATCGACAGGACGAAGACCACCAGCAGGATGACCGCGGCCACATACGACAGGGCACCCTCGTGAGCGGCGGCGGGCACGTTCAGATGAGCGGTCACCGTCGGGATGGTGAGCACCGCGACGGCCAGTGCCAGGAGGAGCACCGTGTTGCGCGCCGGCTCGGCGGCGAAGCGCTGGACACCGTGGCGCAGCCCACCGGCGATGAAGGCCAGGCCCAGCACGAGGAGGGCGTTGGCGAGGATGGAGCCGATGAGCGCGGACTGGACGACCGTCACCAGCCCGGCCCGCAGGGCGAAGATGGCGAAGAACAGCTCGGGGAGATTGCCGAGGGCCGCCTGGAGCGCACCTGTGGCGCCCGCCCCCAGCCGGCCGCCGAGCCGGTCGACGCTGAGCGCGACCAGGGCCGCGAGAGCCGCGAGGGCCAGCCCGGACACCACGAAAGGCAGCACCGACCCGCTGGCGGTGAATCGCGTCACGCCCGAAGCGACGCTGAGCACGACGACTGCCGCCAGCAGACGACGGTCCCCAGCCGACAACGGATGGGCTCGGTCCACGTGCGCGGTCATGACGCTCAGGCCTTGGCGGCGGCCTTCGAGTGGCGGACCTCGGCCACCAGCTCACTCCGGGCCTCCGCCATCTGCTGGCGAGCTGGCGGTTCCACCTGGGGGTATTGAGGGTCGAGCTCGACGAGAGTCTGCGCCAACACAGCAGCGGTCGCCAGGCGGGCGAACCATTTGCGGTCGGCCGGCACCACGTACCAGGGAGCCCACTCGCTGCTCGTGTGGCTGAGCATGTCGCTGTAGACCCGCTGGTACTCGTCCCAGCGGCGGCGGTCGCGGAGGTCGGCAGGCGAGAACTTCCAGTGCTTCCGGGGGTCGTCGATGCGCTTGAGAAACCGCTTGGCCTGCTCGCCCCTCGACAGGTTGAGGAAGATCTTGACGACCCGAGTGCCGTTGGCGACGAGGTAGCGCTCCCATTCGTTGATCTCCCGGTAGCGCCGCGCCCAGATGCTCTCGTCACTGGAGAGCTCGGGGAGGCGCTCGGCGACCAGCAGCTCCGGATGGACCCGCACCACGAGGACCTCCTCGTAGTAGGAGCGGTTGAAGACGCCGATCCGGCCCCGCTCGGGCAGGACCCGGTGGCAGCGCCAGAGGAAGTCGTGACGGAGCTCCTCGTCTGACGGCTGCCCGAAGCTGCGGACGTCGACCCCCTGGGGGTTGACTCCTCTCATCACGTGCTTGATGGTGCTGTCCTTGCCGGAGGCATCCGGCCCCTGGAGGACGACAAGGACCCCGGACGACGCCTGGGCGTACAGTCGATCCTGGTACTCGCTGAGCAGCTCGACGCCCTGGTCCAACAGGCCGGCGGCGTCCGAGCGGGACACGGCCCCGTCGGTAGAAGCGGGGTCGAAGTCGCGCCCCAGCTCGACCGCCCGGCCAGGAGCGATCCGCAACGGTGGTGTGAGCTTCCCGATGAATCGAACACGCTCGTCCATGGGGCCAGACTGCCGCGCCATCCGCCGGCGCGCACGCTCGGAGGCGCATCCGGGGTCTCGGGCGGCCGTTTGATCTGCCGCTGAGTCGCTATGTTCCCACCGTGGACGAGGACCCGGTGGAGATCAGGCCTGCCGCGATCGAGGACCTTCATCAGCTCAACGACCTCTACAACCACTACGTCCTTCGCTCCCATGTGACTTTCGACGTCCGCCCGGTGACGATGGCCGAGCGGGTCGAGTGGTTCCGCCACTACCGCGAGGCCGGCCGGCATCGTGTGCTTGTCGCCGTGGCCGGCGCCCGCGTCCTGGGCTACGCCAGCACCAGCCCGTACCGGCCGCGGGAGGCCTACGAGACCTCGGTCGAGACAACCGTCTATCTGGCCCCCCACGCCACAGGCAGGCAGCTCGGGACCCGCTTGTACGCCGAGCTCTTTCGGGCCATCGAGGGCGAGGACCTCCACCGCGCCATCGGCGGCGTCGCCCTGCCCAACGAGGCGTCAGTGGCCCTGCACCGTCGCTTCGGCTTCACCCAGGTCGCCCACTTCACCGAGCAGGGCCGCAAGTTCGGCCGGTACTGGGATGTCGTCTACCTCGAGAAGCCGCTGCCGTGACGGTGCGCCCGGTGGACGATCATCGCCCCTGGAGGTAGTCGGCGGTCGCCCGGTCGGCCGGGAAGAACGACTCGATCGCCAGCTCGGCGATGGTGACGTCGATGGCGGTGCCGAACGTGGCAATGGTGCTGAAGAAGGTGAGCTCGTCGTCGCCGGCCCGGAGTCGGAGACAGACGACGATGTCGCGGGCGAGCTGGGCCCCATCGGTGGCCGCCAGAGCATCGGTGGCCGCCGACCTGTCGCCTGGGGGGCCGTCGTGGCCGTTGCCGCTGACGTTCGAGGCCGGGTAGCCGAC
>DASXYV010000368.1:0-9769 GCA_036502305.1 Acidimicrobiales bacterium | reverse complement strand
TGACGGGGCGACTCGTAGGTCGCGACATCGTCGATCGTGGCCGGATCGAAGAGAACCAGGTCGGCCCAGGCCCCGGCTTCGATCACGCCCCGGCCGGCCAGACCGAACTTGGCCGCAGGCATGCCGGTCATCCGGTGAACGGCCTCCTCCAGGGACAACACCCCCTCGTCGCGGACGTACCGGCCGAGGACCCGCGCGAACGTGCCGTACAAGCGCGGGTGGGGTCTGCCCCCAACGGCGGGGACGCCATCTGATCCGATCATCGTGCTGGGATGGGCCATGACGGCGCGCACGTCGTCTTCGTTCATCGAGTGAATGACGACCGCAGCGGCGTAACCCTCGGCGTCGACGACTCGCTTCGCCGCCTGGGCGGGATCGACCCCGAACCCGTCGGCAAGCTCGGCTACCGACGAGCCCTCCCACGCGGGGTTACCGGGCGCCGAGGCCACGACGACGGCGGACCAGTCGGTCACACCGAGTCCAGAGTCACCCTCACCGTCATTCTGGACCACGGCAGCGAGGCTGTTGCTGGCCGCCGTGTACGGGTATTGGTCGGCGGTGACGTCGGTGCCACGCGCCCGGGCCTCGTCGATCATCGCCAGCGAGTCACGAACCAGACCCCACGCGGCACGACCGCTCGCCTTGTGGTGCGAGATCTGGACTGCAACGCCGCTCGCGTCGCCGATGTGGACGGTCTCGGCCACCGCGTCGAGTAATCGGGCGGACTCGTTGCGCATGTGGCTCGCATAGACGCCACCGTCGGTGGCCATGACGCTGGCCAGCGCCACCAGCTCGTCGGTCGTGGAGTAACGACCCGGTTCGTAGATGAGGCCGGTGGAAAGACCCACGCAGCCCGCGGCCAATCCTTCGCCCAGCACGTCGACCATCCTCGCCTGCTCGGCATCCGAGGGCCGCTGCCGTCCGTTCTCCATCGCGTCGACACGGACGGTGCCGTGACCGACCAGGACGGCCACGTTGACACTGGGCGGATCGGCGTCGATGGCGTCCAGGTACTCGCCGTACCCGTCCCACGGGGGAAGGGAGGCGCGCTGCGGTTCGGCGCCGACGAGCGCCATGGACGTTCGAGCCGCCCGGAACGGCGCGACACCGAGCCCGCAGTTGCCCACCACATCGCAGGTGACACCTTGGCCCACCTTGAAGTCCATCTCGGGCGTGAGGAAAACGGCGAAGTCGTCATGGCTGTGCACATCGATGAAGCCGGGTGCGAGGGCGAGGCCACCCGCGTCGACCTCGATGCCGGCGCGCTCAGCAGTGAGATCTCCCACCGCGACGATCCGCGGCCCCGATACCGCGACGTCCGCTCGGCGCGGACCACCGCCGGAGCCGTCATAGACGGTCGCTCCGCGGATCACCAGGTCGGTGCTCAGGGAGCCACCGACCCCCAGTCGACGAAGCCTGATGGATCGTGGCGCCCGAAGGTGCCGTGCTCGAACAGGCCCCAGCCTTCCGAGCCGTCGCACGTGGCCCGAGCGACGTGGTCGACCACCCCGAACGGGGTGCGGGCGACGATGCCGGGGTCGGTCAAGTCGTACTCTCTGCCTTCGACCCAGCCCCGACCCCGCCACTGTCCGTGGCCCCAGTCGGGATCGCCCCCGTACCCGGCGCCCACGTGGAGGGCCACGAACCCCAGGGTGTCGATTTCGACGGCCAGCGGCTTGCCGTCGCGCTCCTGGAGGTGGAGCGTGGCCCGCTCGGGGTGTCGGCTGCCGGACCGGTAGCTGATCTCGATCCCGGGCCAGCCCAGCTGCTCGCACCGCCCGTCGGGCCACACCCGCACGGCGTCGTTGAGCGTCCGGTACCCGTCGGGCTGTTCCTGCACGATCACGAGGAGGGCGTGGTCCTCGAAGCGAAGCGGGACGTAGAGCCACCACATCCCCTCGATGGGCTGGTCCGCCGCTTTCCCGGGTGGCTCGGGCTCACCTACGGGACGAATCCCCCACGACCGATCGCGGGCGCCGACCCAGCGGTCGCCGTCGACGGCCAGCTCCTCGCCCCCGACCTGAAGCACGCCGCTCCAGGTGCCGACCTGGGCGAAGCGCGAGGCCTCGATGATGGCGCGCGTGCCACCGGCCCGCATGAGGTGGGGCTGCTCCTGCACGGCGGGAAACGATCCCTCCCACGTCAGGTCGCAAGCGACACCATGCTCGGCGGCGTCGCAGACCAATCGCAGGCGGCGCAGGGGCTCCAGCACCTCGACCCGGTACGGACCCACGCGCTGATCGAGACGATCGTCGCCGAGCGCGTCGGAGCAGTGAACGGCCCACTGCCGGTCACCGCGACGCACGGTGACATAGGCGTCGATGACCCCCAGGTTCGGGTACACGCCGAGGCCACTGATCAGGAAGACGTCACCAGTGCGGTCGTGGGCATTGAAGTAGCTGCGGTCGTAGAAGTTGCGATCGCTGGTGCCGACGTACTGCATCGACAGCGGCATCTGGTGGATCGGGTACTCATCGAGGGGAACGGGCATCTCACTCCCAGTACTTGCCGGCCAACATGCGTTCCAACGACGCGCCGTTGCGCAGCAGCGCATCGACGTCCTCAGGCATCTCGATCTCGCCGAAATGCACCTGGCGCAGACCGGTGCGGATGAACACGATCGCCCACTGCACCGCCGCGTACGTCAGGTAGAAGTCAAGATGGCGCAGGCCATGACCGGTCATGGACTCGTACGCCGCGGCCACGTCGTCTCGACGGAGGAAGTCCGGCATCCCGGGAAGCGCGAAGTCCGCGGCGAGGTCCTCGAAGGCCCGGTGCGAGTAGACCAGCCAGGCAACGTCGAGCTCTCGCGGCCCCAGCCCGGCCATCTCCCAGTCGAGCACGGCCACCGGCGAGAAATCGCGGAACAGCACGTTGCCGATGCGAGCGTCGCCCCAGCTCAGCACGGTCGGTCCCTCGTCGGCCGGTAGGTGCTCGTCCAGCCAGGCGAGCCCGCGTTCGATCAGCGGCGAGTGGAGCCCGGCGGCGGCGAACTCGTACCAGGCACCCCGATCGGCGACGTGCCGGCGCAGCGCGGTCGAGCCCGACTGCTCGTACTCGAGGAAGGCGAACGTCTGCTCGGGCTGCCCGATGCCGTGCAGCTCGGCCAGCACGCTGACGATCGACTGCTGCAGCCGCGATCGGTCCGGCGACGAGGCCTCGTAGAGCCAGCTGTCACCGAAGTTGTAAGGCATGACGTCAGGCGGGACCTGTCCCTCCACTCGGCCCATCACGAAGAACGGCGTCCCGAGCGCCCGGGCGTCGAGCTCGAGCCACCAGACCTGAGGGACCGGCACCGAGCAATGCTCGCCCACGAGACGCATCACCTGGAACTGGCGCTCCATGTCGTAGGTGGGAAACACGGGAACGTCGACCCGATCAGGCGCCACTCTCGCCACCAGCTGCTCCGAGCGCACCCGCCCGCCCTCGGTCCAGCGGGCCTCGAACAGCAGCGTCTCGGTGGAGACACCGGTCGCCTCGGTGGGGTGGACCTCCGTCACCATGGGCGCGCTGCCGGCGGGCAGTCGCAGCGCCAGCCACGACTCGAGGGCGCGCCGCACCTGCTCCGGCTCCCGGCTCGAGCGTCGCAACTCGGTGATCTCGGGCCCCCCGTGGGCCGGCTGCTCGGGCATCCCTGACCCTCCTGCGGTCGCCAGGGCACACTACCGGAGGGGACTGCCCGCTGCCCGAAGGGGCCGAGCACCGTCGTCCTCTATATCCGCCGCGTTCCCCAGACGTTCGTGATCGTGCTCGGGGGGGCTTATCGGGGCTGAAGCCCGCCGACCATGCGCACGATCGCATCCTTGGCCGAGTCCGGGAGGAGCCTGGCGATCAGCCCTGCCGCACGCGCGTCGCGGCCCACCAGGTACCGCGCCCGGGGGCGGCGGGAGAACAGGGCCCGCGCCGTGACCCGGGCGACGTGCTCGGGAGGAATGCCACTGCGGTCCTGTTGGTCGAGGGACCGGCGCAGGCCGGCGATTGCGTCGCCGTAGAGCGACATGGCTTCGCGCGGGAGAACCTGCTCCATCTCGTCGGCATAGCGACGGCCTTTGTCCCAGATGTCAGTCTTCACAGCGCCGGGCTCGACGAGCACGACCCGCAACCCGAACGGGCGGAGCTCGTGGCGCAGCGACTCGGCGATGCCTTCGAGGGCGAACTTCGACGCCGCGTAGGGGCTCAGGAGCGGTGTGCCTACCCGCCCGCCGATGGAGCCGATGAACACGAGCCTCCCCCGGCCTCGACGCAGCAACGGCATCATCGCCTTCGTCACCGCCACCTGGCCGATCACGTTGACCTCCAGCTGGGTGCGCCACTCCTCGACCGGGAGGTACTCGACCGGACCACCGCGGGCGACACCGGCGTTGTTCACCACGCCAACCAGGCCGCGGCCATCGAGAGCCGAGTCGATCGACTCGACAGCGGCATCGATGGCGCCGTCGTCGGTCACGTCCAGCATCACCGGCGCGAGGCGGTCACTGGCGGCCCGCCGGAGACTCTCCGCGTCAGACTCCGTGCGGACCCCTGCGAACACGCGGTGGCCCAGACCGTCGATGTGGAGCGCACACGCCCGTCCGATACCGGTCGAGGTGCCGGTCACGAGCACGGCTCCCGAGGGCATGGGCTCACCGTATCTCGGGGGCCGGACTCCCGGGCCCGCCGTAGCTCGGGGCCGGACTCCCGGGGCGGCCGCATCTCAGGGCCGGACTCCCGGGCCGGCCGGCGCACCGCCTCACGCTGTCGAAGCCGGCGCCCTTGCGAATGACAATCAACGGCGCGAGGCTGCGGGCACCGGGGAAGGGGGACACGATGCCTAAGTACCTGATCGAGGGTGCGTTCACCGCCGAGGGAGCCAAGGGCGTCCTCGGCGAGGGAGGCGTCGTCCGGCGCAAGGCCGTCGAGGCCGCAGCCAAGAGTGTCGGCGGCACTCTCGAGCAGTTCTACTTCGCCTTCGGCGCGACCGACGCCATCGCGATCCTGGATCTGCCTGACCACGCATCGGCGGCTGCGCTGGCCCTGAGCATCAGCTCGTCGGGCTCGGTCGAGGCGGCAACGACCGTACTGCTGACCCCCGAGGAGCTCGACGCGGCCAGCAAGAAGTCGCCCGAGTACCGCCCCCCCGGCGCCTGATCGCCACAGGGGAGAGGCTTTCGCTCGCGGCGTGGCAGGGAAGCGGGCGGCACGGATACGAGCGCGAACGGTCAATTTGGCCAAACCGGTCCTGCAGCTTCTAGCCTGAGGAGCGGTGGGATCGGATCCCTTCCAGGTGCTCGGCCTCCCTCCGGATGCCACCCTTGCGGAGGCCCGGGCGGCCTACCGGCGACTGGCCGAGCTGTTCCATCCTGACCGGTTGCGGGGCCTGCGGGACGACGTCCAAGCCGAAGGTGCCCAGCGCATGCGCGAGGCGACCGAGGCCATGCGGACGATCCGCGATTGGTACAACCGGCCGCTCGTCGCCCCAGGCCGACGGCGCGGCGACAGCGCCGGCGGCAGCGCGCCACCGGCCACGGAGCCGCCGGGCACGGAGCCCCCGACCACCAGGCCGCCCCGAGACGCGGCATCAACGGGCCTGGGGCAGGAACGCCCAACGACCACTACGCAGCGGACGCGAGCAGGCCCGCCCGCGCCCGCCGGGCAGTCGCCGCGTAGGCTGCGGACGCCTCCGTCGGACGCGGCGACCGAGGCGTCGGCCCGCCTGTACCACGTGCAGCTGCGGGGACTCGACGGACCCGGCTTTCAGGTCAACTGGGGTGGGCGTCACGCCGCCGCCACCCTCGCCGCCCTCCGGCATGCCCACACCATCGACGGTCCGATCCGCCAGTTCGAGTGGGGCAGCTACGAGTGGGTGCTCGACGGGGCGGCGACCCGGCGTCTGCTCTGGCACGTCCTCGAGGGCGAGGAGTGGCGCCGCGACCCGGCAGAGGTCGTCGATCTGAGCGCAGACCTGCGAGACCGCTTCCTGCCAGCGCGCCGCGACGGAGACAGCACGGCGGTGGAGCTGGGCGCGCTGCTCGACGTCCTCGACGAGCGGCAGTGGTACTCGGTCACGGCCGAGGTGTACTGATCAGCTGACGAGCGGCCTGAAGGCGTTGGCGATCTGCCGGTAGCCCTCCGCGTTGGGATGCTCGTTGGGGCCCTGCGGTGGTGGCGCGCAGCCCCACGTCCATTGACAGATCCTCGCCACGGCGACCGGGACGGTCCCGCGCCCAGGTAGGTCCGTCGTGTTGGAGAAGGTGTCGTAGGTCGAGAAGGCGCCGGCCACGTTGGCGGTCCTGGTCCCGGCCGCCCGGTGGATGGACCTCAGCGTCTGATTGAACTCCATCAGGACCTCGACGCTCGCCTGGGCCAGCGTCTGGCCCTCGGATCCCGATAGCCAGGCGGCAAGGAACGGGTCGAAGAGGTTCATGGCCACGATCTTCATCTGCGGACCGCCCGCGTCGCGCAGCTGCTGGAAGATCTGCGGTAGCTCGGTCTCCACGGTCGCCAACTCGTCGAGCACGCAGCCCGTGTCGACGTTACCGTTCGGGACGCAGGTCTCGAAGTTGTTGGCGCCGAGCTCGACGGTCACAAAGGCGATCGAGCTCTGGTTGGAACGGATGAACGACGTGGCCGCGGCCAGCTGGGAACCCTCGGCGTAATGACAGGTCCCTCCCTTGATCGCCGTTGTCGTCGTCTCGCCGGAACACCCCAGCTTGACGAGCTGCAAGTCGGGCATGCTGGGCCGTACGTCGTTGTAGAGGACGTCGGGGTACCCCTGGTTGGTCGAGACGCTTTCGCCGGAGGCGTCGGGCTGGACCCCGGTGGCGTACGAGTCGCCCAACGACACGTAGTACCTGGTGCCGGCGCTGGGCTTGGACGTCGAGGTCGTGGAGGAGGACGAGGAGGCTGACGAGGAGCAGCCGCTGAGGGCCGCCGCACCGAGCACGACGGCCGTCAGCGTCAGCATCACGGCCCGCGGCGATCCCAGCCGCGTCCTCGTCCCGTGCCCCGCCATGTCCGAAAGGCCATAGTACCGACGGGATGAAGCTGGCGTGGGCTGCTGGCTCAGGCGCCGTAGGCGATGACGAAGGTGTCGAACGCCGACGGCGGCACCTGTGAGGGTGGAGTCGTGAGCACCGCAGGGGCGCCTGCGGCCCCACCGGTCGCCGCCACGAGGACCCGGTGACGGGCGACGGCGACGCCAGCGCTGGTAAGGGTGACCATGGGCTGGTGGGTGTCGGCCGCACAGCGCCGCCGAGTCCGGCGCTCGCCTGCTACGTCTGGGCCAACCCGCCGTCGTCGCCGTGATGTGCGCCCCGAGCGGCGCTCAACGAACAGCGGACCAGGTCACGGGGAGATGGGCGAAGCCATCGATGAGGCTGGAGTGGACGCGGGTGAAGGTGTCCAGGTCACCATCGATCTCGAGCCCCTGGACCCGGGTGAGGATCGCCTCGACCATCTGCTTGGCCTCCAGGCGGGCCAGGCTCGCCCCCAGGCAGAAGTGCGGCCCGCCGGCGCCGAAGGCCACGTGCTCGTTGGGCTGCCGGGTGATGTCCAAGCCATCAGGATCGGTGAAGGCGCGCTCGTCGCGATTGGCCGACGAGTACACCATGACCACCCGATCGCCCGCCGTGAGCCGTTGGCCGGCGACCTCGGTGTCGACGGCGGCGGTGCGGGTGAACTGGATCACCGGCGTGACGTAGCGCAGCAGCTCCTCGATGGCGACGGGCAGGAGGGTCAGGTCGCTCTCGAGGCGCGACAGCTGGTCCGGATGCTCGAGCAGGGCCAGGGTGCCAGACGTGATGAGGTTGCGCGTCGTCTCGCTGCCGGCGTTCTGCAGGACCATGAAGAAGAGGTTGATCTGCATCTGGGTCAGACGATCGCCGTCGACCTCGGCGTCGAGCAGCACGCTGATCAGGTCGTCGCGGGGATGGGCCTGACGGTCGGCGCACATGGCCTCGGCGTAGCCGAACATGGCGATGGCCGCCTCGGTCCGCTCATCGACAGTGACGGTCTCGTCGAAGCCGAATGTCCGCTCGGTCCACTCGAACACCTGGCCGCGGTCCTCCTCCGGCACCCCCACCATGTCGGCGATGACATGCAGCGGCAGCCACAGCGCCAGGTCGGTGACCAGGTCGGCCGCCTTGCGGTCTCGGAGCCCGTCGATCATGGCGTCGATGCGGGCACGGACCTTGTCGCGGAGGTCTGCGACCCGGCGAGGGGTGAACCCACGGTTGACGAGCTTGCGCATGTTGCGGTGGTCGGTGCCGTCGAGGCTGATGAGCAATCCGGAGACCATCTCCTCCTCGCCGGCGCTGGTGTCGAGAAAGGGGTGCGGCGCGTTGTGAAACGTCTCGGAGTCACGTGATACCCGCTGGACGTCTGCGTGGCGGACGACAGCCCAGTAGCCCCGCTCCCAGCTCGGGTGGTCGTGGTGAGTGATCGGGGCGCCATCCCGGAGGGCGCGGAAGTGGTCGTGCGGAAAGCCCTTGGTGTACGTGGCGGGGTCATGGAGCACCTGGCCGTCGCCCACCATGGCGTCACCTCCGTGGGTCGAGCCGGCCGTCCGCACCGGCTGGTCATCGGGCAATTCTAACGACGACCATTAGAATAGCCGGCATGAGCCGGGACGGCACGTCGACGCGGGCCCGCCTGGTCCGGGCGGGCGAGCGCCTCTTCGCGGCCCAGGGGATCGACCGGGTCCAGCTGCGAGACATCAACGAGCTGGCCGGTCAGCGCAACGAGTCGGCGCTCCACTACCACTTCGGGTCACGCCAGGGTCTGCTCGACGCCGTCCTGGACAAGCACGGCCAGGACGTGCAGCAGGGGATCCGGCTCCGGCTCGACAGGCGGCCCGGCGAGGACGCCGCTGGCGAGCTGCACGGGCTCATCGGCACCCTGGTCGTCCCCCTGAGCGAGAAGCTCCACTCCGAGGACGGGCGGGACTACCTCCGCATCCTGGCCCAGACGCTGGGCCGTGACGAGCTCTTACGAGAGACGCTGTCGGCGCCGTGGGTCGCGGCGCCGGTGCGGGAGTGCCTGGAGCGGATCGAGCGCTGCCTGGCCGATCTCCCCGATGGGCTGCGACGGGAGCGCACGGCGCGCCTGGCCGAGCTCGCCCTGCTCTCGATAGCCCGGCGCGCCCAGGAGATCGAAGAGGGCCGACCGACCCTGCTCAACGAGGCGACCTTCGTGGCCAACCTCGTCGAGATGGCGGTGGCGGCCCTCGTCGCACCCCTGCCCCCCGGCTGAGGCGCACCTCGATTAGCGTCCGACCGATGCGGCTGCGCGCGCCGGGCCTTCTGGCACTGGCTGGGGTGATGGCGCTGGTCCTCTCTGCTTGCTCGGGCAGCGGCGCGCGGTCGTCGGCCCCGAACCGGCCGTCGCCGCCAGCCTTCGCGGCCGGGTACCAGAGCGCGACCTACTCGAACCCGGCGCACTGGCTCTGCCGCGCCGACGTACCGGGTCCCCAGAACATCTGCGTGGGCGACCTCTCCGTCACATCCGTCACGCCGGACGGGAAGCTCACGGTCCAGCACGAGAGCAATGCTCAGCACGGGGCGGTGGACTGCTTCTACGTCTATCCGACCGTCGATTCGGGACCGGGCGCCAACGAGGACATCGATGCGCCGCACCCAGCGGAGATCTCGGTGACCCGCACGCAGGCGGCCCCCTTCGGCACCTTGTGCAACATGTTCGCCCCGCTGTACCGACAGGCCACCCTTCGGTCTCTGTTCTCTGCCACGAACCGGGCGACGAGCGCCGGCCTCGCCTACGGCGACGTCCAGGACGC
>DASXYV010000367.1:0-4757 GCA_036502305.1 Acidimicrobiales bacterium | reverse complement strand
CCCTCGCCTTCCGGGTCCGCTACGTGATGCAGATGAACGCTCGCGAGGCCATGCACGTCCTGGAGCTCCGATCTGGCTCCCAGGGGCACCCCGCCTACCGCGCCGTGGTCCGCGACATGCACCGCCTCATAGCCGAGCAGGCCGGGCATCACGCCGTGGCGGAGATGATGCGCTTCGTCGATCACGACGACCAAGCCGACAACGGCCTCGGCCGCCTCGAGGCCGCCCGGCGGACCGAGGCGCGCCGCGTGGAGGAGCACCAGCGTCACCCCGCTCGGCCGGCTCGCTGACGGCCGCCCTGACGCGCAGGGCAGCGAGTGGTCGTATCCCCCATAAGCTGGGTTTTTTTTCACCCCCCTGAACAGGGGCAATACGCGAAGACCCAGGTCATCCCCGCTCCGTTCGGGGTTGACGATGACCTCTCAGCGCGGCATAACTAGCGGAGTCCCAGACGCCCCGGACGCCAGGTCGTGGGCCTCCCGGGATGAGGTGTTTCGTTGTCTTGGGAGGGGGGGTCGCGGGCCGCGGGGGCCCAGGAAGCCGAGTAGAGAACGTCCCAATAACCCTTCTCTCGCGCGCTGTAGTGGTGTGGCGGGGGAATGGGCCACCGGATGGCCCCAAAGGCTCCTGGGCCCGACCGCCCGCCGATCCGCTGTTGTGGCGCTGTTCGGGGCTGGCGGCTCGTTCGCCGGGGGGCGACGGCTTGCGCACTGGAGCCCGCCGCCCGTGGCGGGCTCGGTAAGCAGACGGCGCCGTATAGGCTCCCGGCCGAACTCAGCAAGGACGGGCTGCAATGGCGGAAGACGTCGACCACCAGTTGGACGAAGAAACAGAAGAAGAGGAAGAAGAACTCGACGAGCCTGACCTCGACGAGCTGGCGGACGACGAGCTCATCGATGAGGACGCCCTCGAGGAAGAAGAGGGCGGCGAGGACGAGGAGCTCGAGGAGGAGCCGGAGCCGGAGGGACCGAACGGCGCCGCTGCCGCCGCCCCCGCCACGACCGATCGGGCCGAGGACGAGGAGGACGAGGAGGACGACGAGGACGACGAGGAGGACGTCGAGGCCAGCCTCGACGTGATCCTCAAGGAGCGCCTGGTCGTCGCCGAGGACGAGGAGGAGGACGAGGAGACACCGGACACCGAGGATCGGTCCGAGACGGCGACGAAGGTGTTGCCCAAGCAGCCGGACGAGTTCGTGTGCCGGTCGTGCTTCCTCGTCAAGCACCCCAGCCAGCTGGCCGACCAGGAGCGGATGCTGTGCCGCGACTGCGTCTAGCCCGGCCCGGGAGGCCGGCTCGAGACGATTGCGGCAGGCGACCAGCGCGCCGAGCCCTGTTGCCGGGGGGTCGGCGATGAGCTACCGCCGGATCGTGGTCGGCACCGACGGCTCGGAGACGGCCAGCAAGGCCGTCGAGCACGCCGCCCGGCTGGCGTCCAGCCTCGGGGCGGCCTTCATCGCCGTGACCGCCTACGACCCCCACCCCCCGGGCCTGGATCGCGACCGGGCCGAGGCTCCGGAGGAGATCAAGTGGCGGATCACCGCCTCAGGCGTGGCCGACGAGCACGCCCAGGACGCCGTCCGGCTCGCCCGGCGGGCGGGGGTCACCGAGGCCAATGCGGTGTCCGAGGCTGGCACCGCCGCTGAGGCCCTGCTCGAGGTGGCCGACCGGCGGCGAGCCGACCTGATCGTGGTCGGGTCGCGGGGCATGTCCTCACCCAGCCGCTTCCTGCTCGGGAGCGTGCCCAATGCCGTGAGCCATCACGCCCCGTGCGACGTGATGATCGTGCGCACCAGCTGAGCGGGCCGACCGGGCTGCGCCGTGAGGAATGATGGAGGCATGACGGAGAGGAAATCACTGTTCGAGCAGGCCCTCGATGTGTGCCTCTACGCACCGGTGGGGTTGGCAATCTCGGTCACCGAGGAGCTGCCGCAGCTGATCGACAAGGGTCGGGCCCGGGTGAACAGCCAGCTCGCCATGGCCAAGATGGTCGGCACCTTCGCCGTGGCCCAAGGCCAACGCGAGGCGGAGCGTGTGGTCCGTCAGGCCACCAGTCGGGTCTCAGAGGGCGGCGGCCCCCTCGGGCAACCGCCGGCCCGGGAGGCCGGCTCGATGACACCACCGGCCCGGGAGGCCGGCTCGATGACACCGCCGGGGGAGGCACCGGGCGACCCCGACGCCGCACCGTGGACCGCCCCGGCGCGGATCGAGCCGACCGATGGCGACGGGGCGGAGGCGGCCTCCATGGTCGACGACACCTCCCGATCCGACGGTGCCACCGCCACGATCCCGTCCACGAGTCCCGCACCGGAGGAGGACCCTCGGCCGCCGGCGCCGGCACCGGCGATGCCAGCTGGTGACGCCAGCTCTTTGGCCATCCCGGGGTACGACGCGCTGTCGGCCTCCCAGGTCGTCCAGCGCCTCGCAGGCCTGGCCACCGATGAGCTGGAGGCGGTGCGGACGTACGAGGCCGCCACCCGAGGCCGGAGGACGATTCTCAATCGCATCGCCCAGTTGCAGGGTCCCGGCAGGAGCTGATGCGCGAGGGGGCGAGGCGAGCCGGCCGGGATGACCTCCCTCGGCTCGCCGAGCTCTACCGCACCGCCCTGGCCCAGCTCTCAGCCGGCCGAGGCGGCGCGCTCCTCGCCGAGCACCACGGTCGACCCGAGCCCGTGGAACAGACGCTGGCCCGCACCTTGGAGGACCGGGATCGGGAGGCCTGGGTCGGCACGGTCGATGACCAGATCGTCGGCTACGCCACCGGACGCACCGAGACGCTCGCCGGCGGGACCGAGCTCGGGGTCGTGGAGGAGCTGTTCGTGGAGCCGGGCGCCCGCGGCGTGGGGGTGGGCGAAGCCCTCATGGGCGCCCTTCTGGCCTGGTTCGTCGATCGGGGATGCGCCGGCGTGGACACCGTGGCGCTTCCCGGCGACCGGCTGAGCAAGAACTTCTTCGAATCGAGCGGCTTCAAGGCGCGCCTGATCGTCATGCACCGGGCGCTAGCTCCCGACGGGCCTCCCGCGTCAGCCCCACCGTCGGAGCCGTGACCCGTCCCGAGCTCTGCGTCGGCGCCGTAGCCGTGGCCGACGACGAGCTGCTGCTGGTGCGGCGGGGGAGGGGAGCGGGAACGGGACGATGGTCGGTCCCGGGCGGCCGGGTCGAGGCGGGTGAGACGATCCGCGCCGCCGTCGTCCGGGAGGTGGCGGAGGAGACCGGCTTGGAGGTGCGTTGCGGCGACCTGCTGGGCTGGGCCGAGCGGATCGAACCGCAGCACCACTTCGTGATCCTCGACTTCGTCGTCAGCGTGACCGGTACACGGCAGCCGGCGGCCGGCGACGACGCCGCCGAGGCCCGATGGTTTCCGTTGCCGTCGGTGCCTCAGGTCGCGCTGGTGGACGGCCTGGCCGGGTTCCTCCGGGACCACGGCGTCCTCTGACCGGCGAGCCGGGTCAGCGTCCCTTCCAGACCGGCGCCCGCTTCTCGATGAAAGCGCGCGGACCTTCGGCGAAGTCCTCCGTGCGCGCGGCGCGGGCCATCGCCTCCTCCGTCATCCGCCACAGGGTCTCGTCGTCGGCGGTATGGGCCGCGATCGCGACCCGCCGGCTCTCCCGTACCGCCACCGGGGCGTTGGCGCAGACCCGCTCGGCCAGCGCCAGCGCCGCCGTCAGCGCCTCTCCGGGAGCGACCAGCTCGTTCACCATGCCGAGGGCGTGCGCCCGCGGGGCCGGAATCGGGTCGCCCGTGAGAATGAGCTCCATGGCCACCGCCGGCGGGAGGGCCCGGGGCAGCCGGAACAGCCCGCCCGCCGCCGCCACCAGGGATCGCTTGACCTCGGGCACGCCGAACGAGGCTGACGTCGACGCCACGACGAGGTCGCACGCGAGGACGATCTCGCAGCCCCCGGCCAGTGCCGGTCCATCCACCGCGGCCACCAGGGGCTTGACCCGATCGCGGCGGGTGATGCCGGCGAAGCCGCCTCGCTCGGTCGACAGCGACAGCGCCTCGCCGGCGGCGACGGCTTTGAGATCGGCGCCGGCGGAGAAGACGGGGCCCTCGGCGCTCACGACTCCGATCCACAACTCGCTGTCGCTCTCCAGGCGATCGAGGCCCGCCTCGATCCCCTTGGCCACGTCGGCGTTGACGGCGTTGCGGGCCTCGGGACGGCGGATGGTGAGCACCGCCGTGCGCCCCTGCTGGCTGTAGTCGACCACGGGCTCAGCCGGCACGTCGGTCGTGATCGACCGCGGCGCGCGGACGACGGGGGTTGGGCCGGGGTGGACCCGGCGGCGGCGGCATCTCGATGCCGAGCAGGCTGGCGAGCGCCGGGACCCGCCCGGAGGCCTGCCGGGCCGCGTCGACCACGCTGTCCGCCGGATCGCGGGGGAGCCCCCGGGGCTTGACCATCCGCCGGATCGGAGAGTCGGCCACCGCACCGAGCAGTGTCGTCCACCGCTCCGTCGAGGTGTCGGGCGCCATCGCCTCCCCAGCAGCCTCGCTCATGCGGACGGCCAGATCGGCGGGAAAGCGCGCCGTTGGCTCGGGCGGGTGAGCCGAGACCCGCAGCGCCCGCACGAGACGACCATCGTCCAGTGCGCGCGTGATCTCGCCGACCCACTGGTCGCGCAGCCCCGCCACGCGCCGCTCGAGCGCCTCGCGGAGGGTGCTGGCCAGGAGTCGACTCTCGTCGTCGCGCGTCACCGTGTCCGCGCCGGCGACGACCGACCGCAGGTCCCGCAGGCTGATCTCGTCGACGGAGCC
>DASXYV010000366.1:0-3223 GCA_036502305.1 Acidimicrobiales bacterium | reverse complement strand
TAGGCGTCGGCCGCCGAGCGCACGACCTCCTCGAACGTCGTGTAGTCGTAGCTGGGGTCGATGGGGCCGGCGGCGGGACCGGCGGCGAAGGAGAGCGCCTTCACGTAGAGGGGGTTGTCGCAATAGCGGTGGGCGTCCTCGGCCCGCACGATCACCGCAGCCGCGGAGCCGTCGCTCACCCCCGAGCAGTCGAAGATGCCGAGGGGGCCGGCCACGATGGGCGAGCAGGCGATGTCCTCCTTGGGCACCTCCTTGCGGAACTGGGCCCGCGGGTTGCGGGCGCCGTTGTGATGGTTCTTCCAGGCGATGCGGGTGAACACGTCCTTGAGCTCGGCCTGGTCGACCCCGTACTTGTGGGCGTAGGCCGGGGACAGGAGGCTGAACAGGGCGGGAGCGGTCAGGCTGGCGGCGGTGCCGTCGTCGACCGGTCGGGCGGTGACCAGGCCGGAGAAGCCCGAGTCCTTGAGCTTCTCCACCCCGATGGCCATCGCCGTGTCGTAGGCACCGGAGGCCACGGCGTAACAGGCGTTGCGGAAGGCCTCTGAGCCCGTGGCGCACATGTTCTCGAGCCGGGTGACGGGCCGGTAGTCGAGCTTGAGGGGGCGCGACAAGGTGAGCCCGCTGATGCCGGAGCCCATGGTGCCGAGCCAGAAGGCGTCGATGTCGTCCACCTTGACACCGGCCGAGCCGATCGCCTCGTTGGCGGCGTCGACGAGCAGGTGATCGGCTCCCTTGTCCCAATGCTCGCCGAACGGCGTGCACCCCATCCCCACGATGGCGACGCGATCGCGGATCCCGTTCGATGCCATCAGCCCTGTACCTCCTCTTGGGTCGCCCGCACGGGACGGGCCTTCCAGAAGTAATTGTGCACCCCGTTGGCGGTGAACAGCCGCCGGAACGTCATCTCCACGCGGTCACCGATGGCGACCGCCTCAGGGTCCACGTCCGTCAGCTCGCAGCGGAATCGGCCGCCTCCGTCGAAGTCCACGACCGCGGCCACCACCGGTGGGCTGAGCGAGAACGCCAGGCGATCGACGGTGAACGTCGCCACCGTGGCGGGGACATCGGCGAGGCGCTCGGGGACCATGTGGTCCACGGCGCGACAGTGCACACACACCCGGGTGGGCGGAAGGTGGCGCGTCCCGCACGCGGTGCAGCGCGAGCCGGTGAAGCCGAGCTTCCACGCCTCCGAGCGGAACGACGCGGGCGCGGCGGGCGCCTCGGGATCGGGTCGACGGGGAGGCTCCCGCACGAGCTGCCCCCGCCAGGTCAGGAACGACGTGTAGGACAGGCCTGGGCGCCCGGACTCGATCTGCTCGGCCAGCGTGCTGGCGGTGCGCCCGGAGGTGTACTCCGTCAGGGCGTCGGTGGTGCGGAACAAACGCACGTCGGCCCCGTCGGAAAGGGTCACCATGGCGACGATCTGGCCGGGCGCCGCCCGGTCGAGCGCGGCGGCGAGCATCAGGCCGGGCTGGGCGGCGCCGGCGTTGCCGATGGAGGGCGTGAGGTCCGGCGCCACCGCCTCGCGGCGCACGCCGGAGAGGGCGAGGAAACGGCGGGCGGCCCGGCTGTGCGTGCCGGTCACGAGGAGGTGGTCGACCTCGTCGGCGGTGATGCCCGCGTCCTTCAGGGCGTGGGTGAAGGCGGCCTCGGCCAGGGGCACGTAGGCGTGCTCCCCGAAGCGCTCCTCCCACACCTTCGACGCGATCTGACCGGGGTTGCGCCACCGGTCGAGGAACTCGGCGGTGGAGGAGGTGGCGGCCACGGGCTCGGCCAGCACCGGTAGCCCGGGCTCGCCGGCGCCGACCAGCACGGCGACGGCACCGTCGCCACCATCGCGCTCGTCGGCACCGCCGGCGAGACCCGTGCGAACATCGGACGCCACGACCAGGGTGGGTCCGCGGGCCGTGCCATCGGGCCGGCCTCCCGGGCCGGCCGTGTCGAGGGCCAGGCCCAGGGCGGCCACCGCCGAGCGCACCGAGCCGTTGAGGTCGGCGGCCACGGCGCCGGGGTCGAGGCCGAGGGCGGCGTGCACCGCGGTGGCGTTGGTCTTGTCGAGGTACGGCGGTGACGTGGTCGACACGTAGAGGGCCTCGGGTCGGGTCCCCGAGGGTGCCGATCGCAGCGCCAGCCGGGCCGCCTCGACCGCCATCGACGTGCTGTCCTCGTCATAGGAGGCGACCGCCCGGGTGCCTCGTCCACCAGGGCCGCCCAGAGCGGCGCCGATCTCCGAGCGCTCCAGGCGGTTGTAGGGCACGTAGGCCCCGTACGCGAGAATGCCTCCCATGGCGGGGCACCCTACCCGCGCTGGTCGGCGGGGAGGATCTCGACCAGCTCGGGGCCGTCGTTCCGGGCGCTGTTGACGACGGTCGACACCGGATGTCGCACGAGCACGTCGTCCGCGGCCGGCGCGAGCAGGCCTCGGGCGCCCTGGACGTCGAGGGCACCGGTGTCGAGCCATCCCGCCCAGTCGGCCTCGCGCAGGATCACCGGCATCCGGTCGTGGAGTGGCGCCACGACGGCGTTGGCCTTCGTGGTGACGATGGTGCAGGTTCGCAGCCACCGACCCTCGGCATCCCGCCAGGCGTCCCACAGCCCGGCCAGCGCGATTGGCCTGTCGTCGGCCGGCCGGATGAAGAACGGCTGCTTCGTGTCGCCCGGCTCGGTCGCGGCCCGCCACTCGTAGAAGCCGTCGGCGGGCACGATGCACCGGCGCCGTGCGAATGGCTCACGGAAGACCCCGTTGGTGGCCACCGTCTCGGCCCGGGCGTTGATGTGGCGGGCGGCCCCACCCGGGTTGTCGGCCCACGACGGCACCAACCCCCAGCGCAGGGTGCCGAGCCGTCGCGATCCCTGTCGCGAGCGGGCCACGGCGTAGACGTCGGCGGTGGGGGCGACGTTCCAGCTCGGCTGGCGGTCGTCCACCACGACCTCGTCCACCACGAACCGTTCGGCGAGCACCGACGGCGGGGTGGCAGCCACGAATCGTCCGCACATGATCCCGTCGAGACTAGAAGCTGCCGGTCGACTTCATGTCGCCGCGAGCACCTGCCAGCTCCCGGGCACACCCTTGAGCTCGTGCTGACCTCGGTCGGCGAAGCCGATGCCCGACCCGGCAACGAGGTCACGCACCGTGCTGGTGACGAGCACCTCGCCCGCTCCGGCCATGGCCGCCACCCGGGCGCCGATGTGCACGGCGATGCCGGCCAGGTCGCCGCCGCGC
>DASXYV010000365.1:0-4715 GCA_036502305.1 Acidimicrobiales bacterium | reverse complement strand
CCTGGAGGAAGGCGTCGCAGTCGTTGGGCCCCGAGTTGGTGTGCTGCTGGGTCCAGTCGATGCCGGGGGAGATACCGCCCGCCGTGTAGTGGGTCATCTTGTTGATGGTGTTGATGACGTTCTGGCGGGTGACGTTGTTGCCCACCTGCTTGAGGGCGGTGACGAACAGGTCGGCATTGATCCAGCCTGCGAGCGTCACGTCGCTGACCGGAGCGCCGATCTTCGCCATGGCGTCCAGATAGCTGTCCATGCCCTGGGTGAAGCCGTGGGCGTAGGGGACGAAGCCGGTCTCGAAGTAGACGCCCTCCATCTGCGGGGCGAACTGGTTGAGGACGCTCTGGTCGTAGCCGTTGGGCCAGTACTGCTTCACCTGGTTGTAGAGGCCGGCTTCCTGGAGGCCCTTGCTGAGCACGGTGTTGCCCGTCGGGTCCATGCAGGTGCCGACGAACTGGGCCCCGCTGTTCTTGAGCTGGGTGACGTCGCCGCTGATGTCGGTGAAGCCGAAGGGGAGGCTGGTGTCCTTGAGCACGACCTGCTGGCCGACTGGGGCGCCGTACTTCTGGTAGCCGTAGATCTGGCCGGTGGCGCAGTCCGCCGACTGGGACACGGTGTAGGCGAGAGTGCCGACCTTCTGAGCGCCCACCCGGTTGGCCAGCCAGGAGGTCCCGGGACCGGGATGGGTGAAGTTCAGATAGGAGCCCTTCTCACCGAACAGGCTGGGCCCGTCGGACCACTCGGGGTTGACGTTCCAGCCGAAGGTGGGGATGTTGTTCTGCCCCAGGTACTTGCCTCCGGCGAAGATCGGGGTGGCTACGCCCACCACGGCGAACACGTTGTCCTGGGTGACCAGGGCCCGGGCCTGGGAGACGTTGAGAGAGGGCAGCGTCTGGTCGTCGAGCTGGGCGACGTACTTGATCTTGCGCCCGTTCACGCCATTGGGCGCGTACGTGTCGAGGTACGCCTGCACGCCCTGGAAGATCGGTCCGTACTGGTTGGCGAGCGGTCCGGTCTTTGCGGCGATGCCGCCGATGTCGATCTCGTTCGACGTCACCCCCTGCGTCTGGCTGCCGCCTCCGCCCCCGCCGGAGGAGTTGCCGCAGGCAACCAGTATCAGGCTGAGGACGGCGGGAAGGGCGACGAGGCGGAAGGCCCTGGTGGCCAGACGGGGCATGGCGACCTCCGGTGGGGGGCTGCGGTCGACTGCAATGCGGTCAGGTTACGAAGGTCGGGCGCGCGTTGCCGCGTCCAGTCCGATCGCCCCAGTCGACCTGCCCGAACCCGCGGGATCGGCCCGGCTGTCGAGCCGGAACCGTCGTGACGAGCACCGATACCCCCCGTGCCTGGTACCACTGCGCGCAAGTATGACATCGTTGTCAGCATCATGGGCAACAGGCCACCTTCCCACCCCCACGATGCCTGCTGATACCCAGTACGGCATCCTTGCCGCCGCCGCCGTGCGCCCGGGCCAGCCGGCCCTCGTGCTCGGACCCGAGGTGCGCACCTACGCCGACCTGGACGACCGGGCCCGCCGGGCCGCCGACGCCCTCTCGCGCCTTGGCGTGGCGCGAGGCGACCGGGTGGGCGTGATGCTGCCGAACTCCTTCGAGTGGTTCGAGGTGGTCCACGGCGCCGGGCGACTCGGGGCAATGGCAGTCCCGGTGAACATCCACTTCAAGGCGGCCGAGACCGGGTGGGTGCTGACCGACGCGGGCTGCCGGGCCGTGGTCGTCACCCCCGAGCTGGCCGGGAGCCTGGCCGACGTGGCGGACATCCCTCGCTTAGTGGTGGGTGACGGCTACGAGGAGGCCCTCGCGGCAGCCGGCCCGGGAGGCCGGCCCGTTGATACAGCCGGCCCGGGAGGCCGGCCGGTGGAGCAAGCCGGGCCCGGGAGCGACGACGGCGCGCCCGGGCGAGGCGACGCCTGGCCGACGACCATGGTGTACACGTCGGGTACGACGGGACGTCCCAAGGGCGTCGTGCCCGGCGGTGACGACCTGCGCCGCACGGCGGCGGGGATGGCAGGGATGGGTGCCCGATGGGGCTTCGGCCCGGGCGACGTCCATCTGCTCGTCGGGCCCGCCTACCACTCCGGGCCTGCGGCCTTCGCCCAGGCCCACCTCGCCCTCGGGGCGACCGTGGTCATCATGCCCCGCTGGGACGCCGAGTCCTGCCTGGCCCTCATCCAGGATCACCGGGTGACCAACACGCACATGGTTCCCTCCAACTTCATCCGCATCCTGGACCTGGACCCGAGGATCCGGGCGTCCTACGACCTGGCCTCGCTGCGTGTCGTGCTGCACGCCGCCGCCCCGTGCCCGGTCCCGGTCAAGCGCGCCTTCATGGAGCTGGTGGGACCGGAGAAGGTCTTCGAGTACTTCGGCGCCACCGAGGGAGGCGGCACCGCCATCACGCCTCAGGAGTGGCTGGAGCACCCGGGCAGCGTGGGGCGGGCCATCGGCGGCAACGAGATCGTGATTCTCGACGACGAGGGCCGTGTGCTCGGTCCCGAAGAGGTGGGGCTGGTGTTCGTGCGACCGGAGTCGGCGCCCTTTCGCTACCACCGTGACGACGAGAAGACGTCGGCAGCCTTCAAGGGCGAGCGCTTCACCGTGGGCGACATGGGCTATCTGGACAAGGACGGGTACCTGTTCCTCACCGACCGGCGGGCAGACATGGTGATCACGGGCGGGGTGAACGTCTATCCCCGCGAGATCGAGGACGTGCTCTACCTGCACCCCGACGTGGCGGACTGCGCGGTCTACGGCGTGCCCGACGAGCGCTGGGGAGAGGCGCTCAAGGCCGTGGTCCAGCCCCGCGCCGGCGCCAGCCTGAGCACCGACGACGTCGTGGCCTGGTGCCGGGAGCGGCTGGCCGACTACAAGCGGCCTCGCCTGGTGGCGTTCGTCGACGAGCTGCCGCGCGATCCCAACGGCAAGATCGCCAAGCACCGCCTGCGGGCAGTCGAGGGCTGAGCCCGCTGCCGAGGCTGCCGGCGTCCCGGTTAGGCGAGCTCTAGGAGCAGCGTGACGATCTCGAAGGGGCGCAGCTTGAGCGGGATCGAGCCGTCGTTGTCGGGTTCCAGCTGTTCCTGCTCGCGCTCCAAGAGGTCGACGCGTCGAGCCGCGGCCACGGGCGCAGCGCAGGTGAGCCGGGCCGCTCCGCGCTGGCCATACGCCTCGTAGAGGCGCACGACGAGGGAGTCGGTGTCCTCGGCCTTCTTGACGGCGTCTACCACCACACCCGGTCGGTCGACCTGGAGGAAGGACGCTCGCCGGGGCTGCTGTCCCGTGTGGGATGCGGTCGGCACAGCCCGCAGGGGGACGTTGAGCTCGTGGCCCGCCTCCACGACGCGACCGTCACGAAGATCGCCCGGGTGCGGCAGCAGCGCGTACGTGAAGCGCTGCGTGCCGCGATCGGCCTGTGGGTCGGGCCACCCTGGTGCTCGCAGGAGCGAGAGGCGCATGACGTTGCCCTGTATGTCGTAGCCGTACTTGCAGTCGTTGAGCAGGGCGACGCCGTAGCCCGGCTCCGACAGATCGGCCCAGCGTTGCGCGCACACCTCGAAGCGGGCCAGGTCCCAGCTGGTGTTGGCGTGTGTGGACCGCTCGACATGGCCGTACTGGATCTCGTAGCTGGCTCGCTGGGACCGGACGTCGACCGGAAACGCCACCTTGAGGAGGCGGCGCGACTCATGCCAGTCCACCGCGGTGACGAAGTCCACTCGGCTCGAACCGGCCGACAGCGAGATCGTCTGGGTGACCCGGGACTCGCCGAACGAGCGGGTCATGCGCACCGATGCCCGGTGTGGCCCCCGCTCGGTTACGGCGAGCTCGTCGAGCGTCGTCAGGTCGACCGGGTGCTCGAGCGTGAACCGGTCGACGTCCCAGGCGTCGTAGAAGTTGGGGTAGTCCTCGAACAGCTGGAGCACGTTGCCCCTGGCGCCGGGAGCCAGCACCTCGCGGTCGGCTGACTTGTCCCAGACCGACGTGAGCAGGCCGTCGTCGTCCCAGCGGACTCGGAGGCGGCTGTTGTCGAGGCCGCGCTCGTCGACCGCCAGCTCGGAGCCGGGGGGCGGGTCGCCGGCGCCGGTCACCAGGTCGTACACGCTGTGGCCGCACGAGGGAACCGACGCCCTGAACAGCAGTGCTCCGTCCTCTGCGACCTGGACCGGGCTCCGCTCGCC
The DNA here is from genome assembly GCA_036502305.1 of Acidimicrobiales bacterium. Lineage (GTDB taxonomy): Bacteria > Actinomycetota > Acidimicrobiia > Acidimicrobiales > AC-9 > AC-9. The sequence goes on along the minus strand of DASXYV010000365.1, from coordinate 532 downwards.
GTCGGACCCGATGGCGACGAGCGGCTCGTCGCGGGCGTACCGAGGGAGGCTGACGATCCCGGTGCGGTCGTGGGACAGCGGGTTGAGCACCACGACCGGAGACGACAGGCCGGCCGTGTCGATGGCGGCGGCCAGCGCGGCGATGGCGTCGTCGATCACCGCTCCGGCCTCGGCCGCCACCTGGGCGTGGTCGCGGGCGGTGTCCTCGTAGACCCAGTGGATGCCCGAGCCGGGGATGATGTCGTGGAACTGATGAAGCAGCAGCATCTTCCAGGCCCGGTCGAGCCGCTCGGTCGGGTACGCGGACCACGGCCGAGGAGCCAGGCTGGCCCACAGCTCGGCCTCGCGCAGCGCTAGCTCACCGGTGCGGTTGCCCTTCTTGGTCGCGGCTTGGGTCGTGTAGGTGCCGCGATGGAGCTCCAGGTAGAGCTCGCCGACCCACACCGCCGGGTCGTCGATGTCGGCCACCGCCTTGTCGAAGAACGACGACGCCGTCTCCAGCTCCACGCGTGGCGCGCCCTCGAGGTCGGCC
>DASXYV010000364.1:0-2768 GCA_036502305.1 Acidimicrobiales bacterium | reverse complement strand
GACTCCGTGGAGGTCGATGGCGTGCCCGTCGGTGTGCGTCCGGGCCTCGTCTACTACGTGCTGAACAAGCCCGTGGGAGTCGTGACGACGGCGACCGACCCCCGCGGCCGGCGCACCGTCGTCGAGCTGGTGCCGGAGCATCCCCGGGTGTTACCGGTCGGGCGGCTGGACGCCGACACGGAGGGGCTGCTGATCCTCACCAACGACGGCGAGCTCGCCCAGCGGCTCAGCCATCCCTCCTTCGGCGTCGACAAGGAGTACCTGGCGCAGGTCGAGGGCAAGCCCTCGCCGGGTGCGCTGCGCCGGCTGCGCGAGGGCGTGGAGCTGGAGGACGGGCTGACGGCGCCGGCGTCGGTGGCCTCGGTGAGCCCCGGCCTTCTGCGCCTGGTCATCCACGAGGGTCGCAACCGGCAGGTGCGACGCATGTGCGCAGCCGTGGGTCACCCGGTCGTGCGGCTGGTGCGGACGCGGATCGGTCCCCTTGCCGACCGGCGCCTGCCCCCAGGGCGCTGGCGTGAGCTGTCCGTCGCCGAGGTACGCAAGCTGGCGGAGGCGGCACAGCCGGCGCCGGCCAGGGGGGCGCCCCGGGGCGGACGGTAGGCTCCGGCATCGATGCCCCCGGCCGTCAGAGCCATCCGTGGCGCGACCACCGTCGATGCCGACACCGAGGACCAGGTGACCACGCGCGTCCGCGCGCTCCTCGGTGCCATCCTGGAACGCAACGGGCTGGCCAAGGATGACCTCATCAGCATCGTCTTCACCGCCACCGACGACGTCGTCTCGATGTTCCCGGCCGCGGCCGCTCGCACCATGGGCCTGGGCGACGTTCCGCTGCTCTGCGCCCGGGAGCTGGGGGTCGTGGGCGGCCAGCCCCGCTGCATTCGCGTGCTCCTGCACGTGACCTCGGACCGCGGACGGGACGAGATCGAGCACGTCTACCTGGAGTCGGCACGGGGGCTTCGAGATGACCTCCCCGGCTGAGCCGGCCCGGGAGGCCCGCCGGGCGGCGGTGGTCGGCACCGGGCTCATCGGGGGCTCGATTGGGCTGGCCCTGCGGTCGAGGGGCTGGCACGTCACCGGCTCCGACACCGCCCCCGGTCGGGCGGAGCGGGCGCTCGAGCTGGGCGCCCTGGACGCCGTGGGTACCGATCCCGAGGCCGAGGTGACGTTCCTCGCCACGCCCGTGTCAGGGGTGGTCGCCGCCGCTCGAGCGGCCCTCGCCGACGTCGGGAGTCGCGGGACGGCCGTCGTCACCGACGTCGGAGGCGTGAAGGGACCCATCGTGTCGGCGGTGGACCATGCTCGGTTCGTCGGCGGTCATCCCATGGCCGGCTCCGAGCAGGAGGGGATCGACGGCGCCGACCCCGAGCTCTTCGCGGGCGCCACCTGGGTGCTCACGCCCACGACATCCACGGACCCCGAGGCGTTCATGCGGCTCCGGGCCGTGGTGACATCGCTCGGTGCCGACGTCGTCGCCGTGCCACCCGAACGCCACGACGAGCTGGTGGCCGTGGTGTCGCACGTCCCCCACCTCGCCGCCGCGGCCCTCATGGGACTGGCCTCCGAGGGCGCCGAGCAGCACGGGGCGCTCTTGCGGCTGGCTGCTGGCGGTTTCCGGGACATGACGCGGGTTGCCGCCGGCCATCCGGGGATCTGGCCCGACATCTGCGCCGAGAACGCCTCGGCCATCGTGAGCGCGCTGGATCAGCTCGCCACTGATCTGTCGAAGGTCCGTGACGTCGTCGCCGGCGGCGACCGGGCGGCGTTGCTCGGCATTCTGGAGCGGGCCCGGGAGGCGAGGCGCAACCTCCCCATCAGGCTGTCCCGCCCCGAGGACCTCGTCGAGGTGCGGGTGCCCGTGCCGGACCGACCGGGGGTGCTGGCCGAGGTGACGACGATGGCCGGCGAGCTCGGGGTCAACATCGAGGACCTCGAGATCGCCCACTCGGCCGAGGGCGACCGAGGCGTGCTGGTCATGGTCGTGGACGCCGGAGCTTCGGACCTGGTGCGCGGAGCGCTGCTGGCTCGGGGCTACCGCCCATCGCTCCAGCGCCTCGGATGACTCCCGCCGTCCTCGAGGTCGATGGAGGTGCTGCCCTTCGGGGCCGGGTGCGGGTGCCAGGCGACAAGTCGATCTCGCATCGGGCCCTGCTGCTCGCCGCCCAGGCCGAGGGACGCTCACGTCTCAGGGGGCTCTCGGACGGCGATGACGTGATCCGCACCGCCGCCGCCATCGGTGCGCTCGGGGCGGAGGTCGAGGGTCGGGCGCCCGGAGCGGTCCAGGTCGCCGGCGGTCGGGCGCGGCTGCACGAGCCCGAGGGCGTGATCGACGTCGGGAACTCGGCGACGGGGATGCGACTGCTGGCTGGGTTCGTCGCCTCCTTCGACTGGCTGACCGTGCTGCAGGGGGATGCGTCGGTGGCCCGTCGGCCCATGGCCAGGGTGGTGGAGCCGTTGCGACGAATGGGCGCGCGCGTCGACGGTCGCCAGGGCGCCACGCTGCCGCCGCTGGTCCTTCGGGGCGGGCGCCTGGCCGGGATCGAGTACACGCCGCCGGTCGCCAGCGCCCAGGTGAAGTCCGCCGTGCTGCTCGCTGGGTTGGGGGCAGCAGAGGACACCGTCGTGCGCGAGCCGGTTCTCACGCGCACCCACACCGAGGAGCTGCTGTCGGCGTGTGGCGCCAAGGTGGACGTCACACCGGACGGGTCCGGCCAGGTCGTCCGGCTGCGGCCATCGACCCTGTCGCCGCTTACCCTTGCCGTGCCGGG
>DASXYV010000363.1:0-11606 GCA_036502305.1 Acidimicrobiales bacterium | reverse complement strand
TTTCGTTGACGACCCAGGCGGCTTCTGCGGGAAGCACGGCGAACAGGAGCGTCCCGGGATAGAAGGCGCCGGCGTTGAGACCGCCCAGCAGTGCGGTGCCGCTCCAGATGTAGGGGTTCCACAGAGGGAGGTGTCCCTGGTTGAGGTTGCGGGCGACGAGCACCCGGAGGGGGAAGTTCTGGATGAGGTCGTCGCCGCTGATCAACGGGTGCCCGGCGAGGGACGGCACCGAGAAGGTCAGCACCGGCACGATGACGAGCACGGCAACGGCCAGCGGGCCCGGCCGGCGGGCGCTGGCCAGCACGTGCCGGGCTGTGTACCGGACTGGGCCCGTGTCCTCGGGCCTGCCCTCGGCGCCGGCTGGCGACAGCCCGGTGCCGTCGCCACGCGAGCTGGTCACCGGTCCCGCAGCCAGGTCGCCAGCACGACCCGGGCGTATCGGTAGCCGTAGGCCAGGTTGCTTCCCTTCTTGGTCGCTCCCGACGAGCGCGGCCGCATGACGCCCGGTCGCTCGGCCACCCGGTAGCCGGCCAGGATGGCGGCGATCAGCAGCTCAGCCGCCTGGTACTGGAACTGCTCGAGGGCGAGCGCGGCCGGCACCTCCGCCTTCATCGCCCGCAGGCCGAAGGCCGGGTCGGTGATGCGGTGGCCGGTGAGGAGGGTGATGAGGGCGGCGAAGACGACCACGCCTGCGGCACGCACCCGGTCGCCGACCTCCGACGACCCGAGCCGGCGCGAGCCGGTGACGAGGTCCGCCTCGTCGTCGATCAGTGGCTGGACGAGCCCAGCCAGCTCGGCGGGGTCGTACTGCCCGTCGGCGTCGATGGTGGCGATGTAGCGGGCGCCGTGCTCGAGCGCCATCCGGTACCCGAGTCGCAGGGCCGCCCCCTGGCCCCGGTTGCGCGGTGCTACACAGGCGTAGGCCCCACGGGCCCGCACGATCCCCTCGGTGCCGTCGTGGCCGCCGTCGACCATGACCAGCACGGAGACGGCCAGCCCGCACACGCGCTCGGGGATCGAGTCCAGCACGCGGCCGATGTTGCCGGCCTCGTTGTAGGCGGGGACGAGGACCGTGAGCGGGGCCAGCTGGGGCGAGCCGTGATGGGCGGCGAAGTCCGCCTCGGCCTCGGCGTCGACCGGTGACCTGGCCGACGAGGCTCGACGGCGCACCCGCCCTGTGACTAGCGACGCCCGACGGTGGCGCCCAGGTGGCTGTGCGTACGTCGCCAGTCCACCGTCGGACGGATGGCGCTCGGGTCCACCCGTTCCCGGTGTCGATCGACCAGGGCCAGGAGGGACGTGATCAGGCGGTCCGAGAGCAGGTGGGGGGCGAGGCCGAGATCGAGGAGCTTTGTGTGGGCCGCCCGGTAGTAGTGGCTCTCCTGCTCGACCCTCGGGTCGTCGAGGTGCTCGATCTCGACCCCCGGCACCAGCGCAGCCACCCGCTCGGCCAGGTCGCCGACCGAGAAGGACTCTGTGAACTGGTTGAAGACCCGGTACTCGCCCGCCGCCGGCGGGTGCAAGAGGGCCAGCTCGATGCACGCCAGCGTGTCGCGGATGTCGAGCATTCCCCGCGTCTGGCCGCCCTTGCCGTAGACCGTGAGCGGGTGGCCGATCACGGCCTGGACGATGAAGCGGTTGAGCACCGTGCCGAAGACGGCGTCGTAGTCGTAGCGGGTGGCGAGATCGGGATGCAGCACCGTCTCCTCGGTCTCCTGCCCGTAGACGACACCCTGGTTGAGGTCGGTGGAGCGCAGGCCCCAGTTGCGGCAGGAGAAGGCGATGTTGTGGCTGTCGTGGACCTTGGACAGGTGGTAGAAGGACCCCGGCTGCTTGGGGAAGGGCAGCACGTCTGTCCGCCCCCGGTGCGTGACCTCGATGAACCCCTCCTCGATGTCGATGTTGGGGGTCCCGTACTCACCCATCGTGCCGAGCTTCACCAGGTGGATGTCGGGATCGACCTCGGCGATGGCGTAGAGGAGGTTGAGCGTCCCGACGACGTTGTTGACCTGTGTGTAGACGGCGTGGGCGCGGTCGATCATCGAGTACGGAGCCGAGCGTTGCTCGGCGAAATGGACGACGGCGGCGGGGGATGACTCGGCCAGGGTCCGCTCGACGAAATCGGCGTCGTTCAGATCGCCGACGTAGGTGTCGACGCCGAGGCCGGAGACCTGCCTCCAGGTTCGCACCCGGGCTTCGAGATCGCGGATCGGCACGAGGCTGTCGACCCCCATCTCCTCGTCGTACTGGCGGCGGACGAGGTTGTCCACGATGCCAACCCTGTGGCCGCGCGCCGACAACCGCAGCGCCGTCGGCCAGCCCAGGTAACCGTCGCCCCCAAGGACGAGAACGTTCATCGGGGCCGATCCTTTCTCAGTGGAAGTGCAGTTGGTCGATGCCTCGATATCGTTCGTGACCAAGGGGCCGTCATGCTAAACCCCGTTCAACCCCGGGGCGCCCAGCAGCCCGAATCCAGAGACGTGGCAGCTTACCCCCACGTCGGGGGTTCCCCGCGACGGCCCCCTCCACCCGCGCCGCTGGCCGGGCCGCTGTCACCGAAGGCGTCCCATGTGGCGGCGAGCCCTCGGCGCAGGCTGGTGCGGGGCTCGAAACCGAGCCGCCGGGCTCGGTCGATCCTCACCCTCACGCCGGGCATCTCCCCCGGGCGGGGGGCCACATGCGGAAGCACCCGGTCGACACCCGTGACCGTCCGCACGACGTCGTACAGCTCGTTGACCGAGGTCGAGGTCCCCGAGCCGATGGTCAGCGGCCCCACCAGGTCGGCGTCGAGGGGGAGCAGCAGGCCCTGCACGGCATCGTCGATGTAGAGATAGTCGCGCACCTGGTTGCCGTCGCCGTAGATGCTCACCGATCCCTGGTCGCGGCAGGCTCGCATCACGCGAGCGACGAGGCTGTCCTTCTCCTGCATCCCGGGGCCGTAGACGTTGGTGAGGCGCACGGCGGAGCCGACGAGGCCGTAGGACCCCGAGTAGGCCGACAGGAGCATCTCCGCCGCCGCCTTGGTGCCGCCGTACGGGGTGAGCGGTCGCAGCGGCGAGTCCTCGTCGATGACGGCGTCTCCAATGTCGCCGACGACGGCGTTGGTCGAGGCGAGCACGAAGCGGCTGACGCCCTCGGCGCGGCACCGCTCGAGGAGCGAGAGCGTGAGGGCCACGTTGGTCTCGTGGACCTCGACAGGGCGCGACATCGACGCCAGCACGGATGTCTCGGCCGCCAGGTGGATGATGGCCGTCACCCGTCCGGCCATCGCCCGGTCGAGGACCTCGGCCCGACGAAGGTCGCCGGTGATGGAGTGCACGCGCGGATGGGTGAAGGGCTTGGTGTCGGCGACGGTCACCTCGGCGCCGCGCTCGAGGAGGCGACGGGTCACGGCTGTGCCGACGAACCCGGCCCCGCCTGTCACCAGGATGTGCTCGGCGCGTGTGCTCATCCCGGTCAGGCTCGCGCGGTCCTCCGGGTTTGCACCACGGTGCCCCGCCCGGATGCGTCGTTGGCGCCCCGTCCCGGCTGTCGAGGGGCGGCGGTGGCCTGGCGGTTGCCTGATGGCGCGTTGTTCAGCACATAGGTGGTGATGCTGTGCGGCGGGACCGAGGCGGACATCGTCCCGCCCCGGTAACGCGGCAGCGGAACCGGGTCGAGGTTGAGGGTGTCGCTGGTCTGCACGGCGGTGACCGGCGACAGGGCGTGCCCGCCGGTCGGGATGTGCAGCGTGAGGGGGGTCGGCGGGGTGCCACCGGGCGCATCGTTGATCACGACGATCGACCACCCGCTCTTGGAGCTGAAGGCGGCGGCCCGGGTGCCGGGAGGGACTCCGGTGACGTTGTGGAGCACGGCGCCCGGACGCACGTAGCGGCTGTAGTTGCCAAGCGCCCAGTACCGCTTGGTCGGATAGATCGTCTCGTTGTGGTCAGCCGTGGCGGCCGGGTCGTAGTAGAGAAGGCCGTCGTTGCGACCCAGTGGGTTGATCCTGGTGGTACAGGCGGGGTCGGCGGCCGGGTTGCACCCGATCCTCGGCGAGAGGGCGGTCCACCAATCGAAGGCCGAGTCGTGGGCCTGGGTGAGATCGGCCCAGATCGTGTTGGCCAGCCACATGCCACTGGTCATCGTCGGATCGAACTGGTAGCCGAATCCCCGGCTGTTCCGGCAACAGATCTCGCTGGCCCACAGCGGCTTGTTGAACTGGGCGCCCAGCTGGGCAACCTGGCGGAGAACCGACATGGGCGGATAGTCGTAGGTGTGGTGGGCGATGGCGGCCACAGAGGACGCAGCGCCGGGGGCGGAGAGCCATCGGGGCGCCTCGGGCAACAGCTGGGACGCCACCAGGCTCGACTCGTCGGCGATGACGTGGGCGTAGGGCGCCCGCTTGTTGAGCGCGCTGGCCACGGCCTTGACCAGAGCGGCACGCTGGCCGACCGGCACCGCCATGCCCTCCTGCCGGCACGACGGCTGCGAGGCGTCGGGCTCGTTCATCGGGCTGACGTAGGACAGGGTGACGTGATCGACGTCGTGGAGGTGTGCCACGACCGTGCTCAGGTAGGTGGCGAAGGCCGCCTCGGAGCCCGGGGCCAGGGCGCCGCCGCAGCTCTTGTCGTTGGTGGTCCAGGCGACAGGCGCGCTGTTGACGAACCCGATGAGGGTGCGCACACCATGCTGGGCCGCCAGCATGAGAAAGCCGAGGCCGCCGGGATCAGCCGACCAGTCGTAGTTCCCAGGGCCGGCGAAGAACGTCGGGGCGGTCTTCTCCGGAGTCGTCACGCCGACGCCGCCCCCGCCGATGTTGTAGCGGTACTGGCTGAGCCCCAACCCGGAAGGATCGAACAGCAGACTGGCGACGTGGTCCTGACCGGCGGGGCTGAAGTGCTGGAGGTCGTTCGGCCACCAGGCCCCGGACGCGCCGAACCCTTGGATCCGCTGTCCGGATTGGCTGCTGACAGCGGCGCCGGCGGGGGTGGCATCGCTGTCCAGCGACGGGACGACCAGGCTGCTCAGACCCACCAGGCTGAGGGCAATGGCGGCGCCGGCGCTGACCCGGGTGAGCCATGCGCGCCTCGTCAGTCGTCTCCGGAGCGATCCGGTCTGCGCCCCCACGAGCACTGAGGGTAGAGCATCGCCGGAGGGGCGGAGCCTCATCCGGAGGGGTCAGACGGCGGCGCCAGGGGAGCCGGCCGGTTGGGTCAGGACGGGGCCGAGCCTGCTTCGGCCGCGGCCGGAGCGTCGCTCCCTGCCCACTCGAAGTGCTGCACCTCGATCATGAGCGGCAGCAGGTAGCGGACGTAGAAGCTGTGGAGCTTGAGCATCCCGTAGTCCTCGACCTTCCGGTCGATGATCTCGACCCGCTCGTCGCGAGCGGCGAAGGCCTTGCTGCGGGCCAGGAGCTCGTCCAGCTCCTCACCGGTGCCCACCGACATGCCGAAGTGGTCGAGCCCCGGACAGGTCATATGCGGCTCGTCGGCGATGAGGAACACGAACTGCTCGTAGGTGTACGCCTGGAGCACGAGGCGGTGGCGATCCTCGGTCAGGGTGGGTAGCTCCTCCCAGCCGAAGACCTCCCGATAGAACTCGACGATCTCCTTTCGCCCGGTCTCGTCGAGCGCGTCGGCCGGCATGCTCATGGCGACGTGGTTGAAGCGAGGCTGACGTCGCTGCTCGGTGGACGTGTCGGTATCTGCCATCTTTCCCCCTCGAATTAGGGATCGTCGTGCCGGCCCATCGGACCGGCCACCATGACCTTTCCGGCGATGTCGCCCCCGGCCAGGCCCTCCATGGCGGCGAACAGGCCGGTGAGCGGCACGTCGTCGTCCTCGATGAGCAGGTCGGTGGCCAGCCGGCCGCCAGCCAGGAGCTCGAGGGCGTCGGTGAACCCGTCGGAGTCGTAGCAGAAGGCGCCGGTGACCACCAGCTCGTTGAGAATGATCCTGTTCGGGTCGAACCGGGGCGGCACGATGCCCGCCCCGACGAGGACAAGGGTTCCCGCCACGGCCAGCTGGCCAAGGGCGGCCTCCATGGCATCGGCCCGCCCGGAGCACTCGAGGACAGCATCGAAGGGTTCGTCGACGACCGACGACGGCCAGTCTGGGGCGACCAGCTGCTCGGGGGTGACCGTCGCCGCCCCGAGCTCGGCGGCCAGCCGGCGCCGCCGGTCGCCGGGCTCGCTGACCGTCACGCCGGTGATGCCGCGGGCCAGGAGAGCGGCGGTGACGAGGCTTCCGATCGGTCCGGCCCCGGTGACCAGGATGCGCTGTCCGGGCTGGGCGCCACTCAGGGTTATCCCGTGGAGCGCCACGGCCAGCGGCTCAGCCAGGGCCGCGACGCGGGGTGACAGGCCGTCGGGGATCCGGTTGAGCGCCTGCTCGTGCTCCCGCACATAGCCGGCGAAGGCGCCCTGCCATTCGCCGCTTCCCACCCGCCCGCGCCCGGCGCACAAGGTGGGCCGGCCCGCCCGGCAGTACCGGCACGAGCCACAGGAGTTGACGCCCCCGACGACCCGGTCGCCGACCGACCACTGGCTCACCTCGCTACCGACGGCGGCGACGACGCCAGACCACTCGTGGCCTCCGATCGAGCCTGGGCTTCCCCACCCGTCGATGACGAAATGCAGGTCGCTTCCGCACACACCGCAGTAGCCGACCTCCACCAGCACGTCGTGCGGCTCGAGGGCGGGCACCGGGCGCTCCTCGACGGCTATGGACCGCCGGCCGAACACGGCGACGGGCATGGTGGCGGGCAGCTGGGAGATCATGGCATGGGGTTCTTGCGGAGGTACTCGTAGACGCCGCGGAAGTTCTTGTTCGTCTTCTCCGGTAGCGGGTGCTCGCCACCAAGGAGGCGCGCGCCGTGCACGATCTGGGCCGTGCGCTCGACCACCAGGGCGACGTGGAGGGCCTCGGTGGGTGTCGGCCCGATGGTGATCATGCCGTGGCTGGCCAACAAGGCGGCGCTGGTCTGCTCGAGGTTGCGCACAGCCTCCTTGCCTAGGTCGGCGGTGCCCGTGAGCGTGTAGTCGCAGACCGGGACGTCGCCGCCCACGAACACGACGAACTCCTCGATCGCCGCAGGGACGGGCTGGCGGGCGCAGGCGAACATCGAGCCGTGGACGGGGTGGGAGTGGATGACGCCGCCGACCTCCTCGAAGGCCCGGTAGCACGCCAGGTGGAGGTCCTTCTCGGACGTCGGCGTGCGGTGGCCCTCGATCACGTTGGCGTCGAGGTCGACCACGACGAGGTCCTCGAGGGTCATCGCCTCGTAGGACACCGACGACGGGGTGACGCAGACCGAGCCGTCCGGCATTCGGGCGGAGACGTTGCCGGACGTGCCTTCCACCAGGCCCTTGCGGTACATCTCCTTGGCCGTGTCGAGGACGAGCTGCTTCACTTGAGGACCTCCGGGTTCACGATGTGGAGCGGCGGCTCGCCGGCCAGGAGGCGAGCGAGGTCCTCCGCGATCAGGCGGGAGTGGTTGGTCTCGGTGTCATAGGTCGCTCCGCCGATGTGCGGGGTGAGGACGACGTTGTCCATGGAGACGAGGGGGTGGTCGACGGCCAGCATCTCCCCTTCGAAGTGGTCCAGGCCCGCCGCCGCCACCTTGCCCGACCGCAGGGCCGCCACGAGGGCGTCGGTATCGTGAAGCGCCGCCCGCGCCGTGTTGAGGAAGATGACGCCGTCCTTCATCCGGGCCAGCTGCTCGACGCCGATGAGGCCGGTCGTCTCCGGGGTCACGACCGCGTGCATCGAGATCACGTCCGCGCGCTCGAGCAGCTCGTCGAGCGAGCTGGTGGCGTCGTCGGCGTAGGGGTCGTACGCCAGCACCCGCAGGCCCAGGCCCTCGAGGCGCCAGCGCAGGGCCCGGCCGACCGCGCCCAGGCCGACGAGGCCCGCCGTACGGCCGTTGAGCTCCCAGGACCGGTACCGCTGGTACGGGATCGTGCCGTCCCTGAAGATCTGGCCCGTCCGCACATCCCGGTCGGCGGGGAGCAGCCGTCGGCAGGCGGCGAGCAGCAGGGCGACGGCGAGCTCGGCCACTGCGTCGGCATTGCGGCCCGGTGCCCGCAGCACGGGAATGCCCGCCGAGGTGGCCCCGGCCACATCGACGTTGGTGGGGTCGCCGCGCGTCGAGCCGATCGCTGCCAGCGGGAGATCGAACACGGGGCCGGCGCAACGGTCGGCCTCGCAGACGATGATCGACGCGCCCTCCCGGTCGGCCCGCTCGGCCAGCTGCTCTCCGGAGTAGATGCGCAGCGGGTCGTGGTCGATCCACGGGTCCAGGACCACGTCGGCCAGGGCGTGGAGCCGGTCGAGGCCCTCTCCTCGGAAGGGGGCGGTCACCAGGGCGCGCGGGCGAGGATCGGGGCTCACGGTTGTCATCTTGGCAAGAGTATGACGCAGCTGTCAGAAAGCCGGATCGGGGCCCTCGGCTCCGTCGGAACCGGGCGTTATCCGACGCCCTCCCGGGCCCGTGGCGTCAGAACGGTCGGCGGCGAGACTCTGCCAGCACGAAGGCGAGGTCGCGGGGGTAGGTGCGCAGGGCCAACAGCACCAGAACCCCTCCGATGGCGTAGATGGGCGTGAGCGCGACCAGCGCCAGACGGAGGCCGATGAGCGTCGACACGAACCCGATCACGACCGGCCCGCCCGTCGACAAGGATCGCACCGCCGACCGCACGCTGGCCGCCCGTCCGCGCAAACGGGCAACCACGACGTCGGTGAGCATGGCCTCGGCCGGAGCGACCGGGAGCGTCACGGCCACACCGCCGAGGGCGAACAGGGGCACGGTCACCGGCAGGTCGGTGCTGGCGAACGCCGGGGCCAGAAGGGCGCTGGCCGCGATCGACGAGAAGGCCACCACGTACACACGGGCGCAGATGACGCCCCGGCGCATCAGGCGATCGGCCAGGAACCCGCCGCCGAGGATGCCCACGATGGCGCTTACGCCGAGCACGCTGGTGACCAGACCCGCCTGGGCCGGCCCCATGTGGTGGACCCGCCGGAAGTACGGCACCGCCCAGAAGCTGAGGCCGTTGAGCAGCAGCCCGGAGACGGTGAGCGAGAGGATGCCCAGCCACATGGTGCGGATGTGGAGGAACTCGCGCGCGACCTGGCCGAGGCTGGCCCGCTCGTAGTCAAGGGTGCCGACCCGGTTCGGGGCGTCGAGCCGGGTGGTCATGACGGCTGCCGCGGGGTTGGCCCCGTCGACCTCATCGAGGAACTGCGCGTCCCGGTGACCTCGCGCCGGCTCGGGGGAGCGGAGCATCAGCCAGCACACGAGCAGACCGGCGGGCACCCACATCCAGAAGGCCCACCGCCACCCCCCGACGGCGACGGCGATACCGCCGCCGACGAAGCCGATCAGCGAGCCGGCGAGCGAGCCCGCCTGGTAGTAGCCCATCATGCGGCCCCGGTCCTGGACCCGGTACTGGTCGGCGATGAGCGAGGTCGCCGCCGGGCTCGTCGCCTCCAGCCCCCCGACACCGAGCCGAGCGGCGAACACCATCACGTAGGAGGCGGCGGCTCCGTTGAAGGCCATACACCCGGTCCACAGCGCGGTGGCCGCGGCCAGCAGGCGGGTCCGGCGGAGCCGGTCGGCCAGGATGCCCATCGGGATCGCGCCCAAGATGCCCACCCCGGCCATGGCGAAGGGGATGAACCCCACGGCCGCGTCAGAGACGCGGAAGGCGTGCTCGATCCCGGGAATGGCTTGCGACAGAGACGACGTCTCGCCGTTCTGGATGGCAAGGGTCGTCGCCAGGGCGAAGATGGGGAACCATCCATACTTCTTGGCGACGGCGAGCGTCGTCGTGCTGTCGACGCGGGCCTCGGCGAGGTCGGGCGCGCCACCTGCCCCGCCGGCCCCAGCCACGGGGTCACGATACTCAGTACCTGACGGCGTCGTCATAGTCGGGCGCCCGCTCATCCCACGCCGAGGTAGGAGCTCGTGAGGGCATCGCTCGCTCGCAGCTCGGCCGGTTCGCCCACGAAGGCGACGCTTCCCTTGGCCATCACGTAGCAGAGGTCGGCGAATCGCAAGGCATAGGTGAGGTACTGCTCGACCAGCACGATCGTGAGTCCCTCGGCCTTGAGGGTGGCCACGCTGTCGAAGAGCTGCTCGACGATCGTGGGTGCGAGGCCCATCGAGATCTCGTCCATCATGAGCACGCGCGGCGAAGCCAGGAACGCGCGCGACAGCGACAGCATCTGCTGCTCGCCCCCCGAGAGCGTCCCCGCCCGCTGGTCCATCCGCTCCCGAAGCCGGGGAAACAGCTCGAGCACCCGCTCGATGTTGCGAGACCGCTCGTTCCCCCGCAGACCACGAGCGGCGTTGGCGCCGATGGAGATGTTGTCGCGTACGTCGAGGCCGGGAAAGATGCCCCGACCCTCGGGGATCAGCGTCAGCCCTCTGATGGCGATCTCGTAGGCGGAGCGGCCGCTGATCGTCCGCCCGTCGAGCCGAACGCGCCCTCGCCACACCGGGAGGGTCCCCGATATCGCCCGCAGCGTGGTCGTCTTGCCGGCGCCGTTGGGCCCGAGGAGGGCGACCACCGAGCCCGGCGGCACGGCGAGGCTGACGTCGTGGAGGACCTCGACCTTTCCGTAGCCGGTGGTGACGTGGTCAACCTCGAGCTGTGCCGGCACCGGCGCCCTCCCTTCCTTGGCCGGCGACATCCACACGGGCGGCCTCGCCGTCGGGCCCGCCTCCCGGGCCGGCCTCGGCTCCGAGGTAGGCGGCGCGCACGGCGTCGTTGCTGGCGATGTCACCGGGGGCGCCGACGGCGATGACCCGGCCGAAGTCGACGACGTAGATCGTCTCGGACACGGCCATGACGAGGTCCACGTCGTGCTCGATGAGCAGGACGCCGACGCCACTGCGCGCGATGTCGCCCAACACGGTCTGGAGATGGTCGGTCTCGGCAGCGTCGAGACCGCTGCCGGGCTCGTCGAGCAACAGGACGGTGGGATCGGTGCAGAGCGCCCGGCCGAGCTCCACCAGTCGGAGCGCTCCTGTCGGTAGGTCGCCGGCCATGACGTCGCGGACCGAGCCCAGCCCGACCTGGTCGAGGGTGTCCTCCACGCGGGCCACGATGGCGGGCTCGTCCGGATGTCGCAGCTGGAGGACGCCGCGGAATGTCCTGCCCGGGCGGGCGGCCTCGGCCCCCACCTGGAGATTCTCGAACACCGTCATGCCCGTGAAGACCTCGAGGCGCTGGAAGGTTCGGCCCAGGCCGAGGCGGGCCCGCACGTGGGTTTCCATGCGGGTGATGTCGTGGCCCGCCAGTCGCACCGTTCCCTCGTCGGGCTCGAGGAGACCCGTGAGGCAGTTGAAGACCGTGGTCTTGCCCGCGCCGTTCGGTCCGATCAGCGACGTGATGCCGGCCTCGGGCACGGCGATGCTCACGTGATCAACGGCGAGCAGACCGCCGAAGCGCTTGACGAGGTCGGTCGCCTCGAGGAGGCTCATCGGAGCTCACCTCGCAGCACCCGATCGGCGAACGGCGAGGGAACCAGGGCCTCGTCGCCGCCCGAGCCGTTGGCGGTCCCGTTTCCGAGCGCCGGCAAGGCCTCAGGCATGGCCGGCGGTCGGGCCCCGTTGCCGAC
>DASXYV010000362.1:0-6214 GCA_036502305.1 Acidimicrobiales bacterium | reverse complement strand
AGACCCGATCAACGGTACCCCTGTCCGCCGCGGGAGAGCAGTCCGCCGAGGCTGTGCAGGTCGTAGGAGACGTCGAGGTGGACGAGCGGCTGAAGGAGCCTCCCGCCCGGCAGCGGACTTCCCTCGAGCTGGGCGAACCGGGTGCCACGGCCTTCGGGCTCGGCGGCCATCCCGATGACGTAGAACCGAGGGATGGTCTGCATCCAGCACCAGCCGCGTCTGACGACCGCATCGATCGAAAGGGAGACGCGGAACGGGGTCTGGGTGACCAGGCTCACGCGATCTCCCTGTCGCTCGATGACGCGGGCCGAAGAGACCATGGGCTCCCATCGGGGGACACCGTGCTCGAGGTCGCCGGCCAATGCCCACACCTCGTCGAACGAAGCGTCGAACACCCGCTCCATCAGGACCGCTCCCGGGATTGCGGCTGCCATGACCCGCAGGCGACGAACCGGGCCCAGCGTGGCCTCGGGCAGCCTCACGACTCCCACTCCTCTCGGAACGCCGCCCGCGCCCGATGCAGCCGTGACTTCACCGTGCCGAGCGGGATCTCGAGCAGCTCCGCCACCGAGGCCTCGTCCAGCCCCTCGACGTCGCGCAGGACGAGGACCGCTCGCTGCACGGGATCCAGGCGTGACAGCAGGTCCCTGACGTCTCCGGCCACGGTCGGGTCGAGGCGATCCGGCACCGCATCCGGCGCGTCGGCGGACGGGACGACAGCGGGCCGGCGCCGAGCGGCCCGCACGGCTTCCCGGGTGGCGATGACGCGGACCCAGGACCACAGCGCCCGCGGCTCCCTGAGGGTGCCCAGGCGACGCACCACGGCGATCAGGGCCTCCTGGGCGGCATCCTCGCCGTCCTCCAGGGCGATCGGGCCGCAGATGCGTCCCACATAGGGCGACACGCCATCCAACAAGGCGCTCATGGCCAGCGTGTCCCCCTTCTGGGCGGCCCGCACGAGCTCCTCCACATCCGAAAGAGGACCGGAACCTTCGAGAGGTTCCCCGCCTCCTTTCTCGGTGGGAAGCTCACGAGGAGGTTGAGACATGCGACAGCGCTGGGTCCGGGTCGGCCTATGGGCCCTCGTCCTGGGCGAGCTCCCCCTCGCGGTGTGGGCTGTGGCCGCGCCGGCGTCCTGGTATCGCAGCTTTCCCGGCTTCGGCCATCACTGGCTCCCTCCGCTCGGACCCTACAACGATCACCTGGCCGTCGACTTCGGATCGCTCACCCTCGGGCTCGCGACGATCACCGTCGTGGCGGCCGTGACCATGCGACGCGACTGGGTACTCGCTGCGGCGGCAGGATGGACGGTGGTCGGAGTTCCCCACCTGGCATTCCATATCGCCCATCTGGAGCCATACCCGGCTGGCGACCAGGTCGCCAACGTCATCGGCCTCACTGCCGCCGTGATCCTTCCGGCGGCGATCCTGGTCGCGTCGCTCTTCCCCCGGAAGGCGAAGCGCCGTGGGTCGCTGTCCGAGCCGGTACCGCCGACCCGGGAGGCCGGCGCACGGACGCCGAGCGCATGATGAGACTGACCGAGAAGCTCGCCGCGTACGGGCGGGTCGCATCCAGGGCCCGCCGCCATCGGACGGACCTGCTGCGGTACCTCGTGCGCCGCCCCGCACTCCTCACCGCCAACGGCATCTACGAGAGCGCCCTGTTGCTCAGCTCCAGCGTGGAGAACCGACTCAAGGCCCTCGTCGAGCTGAAGGCGTCCAGTCGCGTGGGCTGCCCCTTCTGACTGGACATCGGCTCTGCCGTGGGCAGAGAGATGGGCGTCACTGAAGAGGATCTCCTCGAGCTGGGGCGGTATCGCGACAGCGATCGGTTCTCCGAGCTGGAGAAGCTCGCCCTCGATCTGGCTGTGGCCATGACGGCGACGCCCGCCGACGTCCCCGACCGGTTACGCGACGAGCTCCGCCGTCACCTGAGTGACGGACAACTCGCCGAGCTGGCCGCCACGATCGCCTGGGAGAACCACCGCGCCCGGCTCAACCGCGCCCTCGGGGTCCGGGCACCGGGCTTCTCGGACGGAAGCTTCTGTCTGGTGCCCGAGCGGTTCTAATCTGAGCCGTCCTGCCCCGACGAGCCGGGGCCGCCGCAGAAGGAGTGGCGTGGCCTTCGACGAGCCCACCTGGGGCCTGGTCGAGCCGGGCGAGCTGACCCGGATCGCAGTGGTGTCGCCCCACTTCGACGACGGCGTCCTCGGCGCCGCCCACCTCCTGTCGACCT
Source organism: Acidimicrobiales bacterium (assembly GCA_036502305.1). Taxonomy (GTDB): domain Bacteria; phylum Actinomycetota; class Acidimicrobiia; order Acidimicrobiales; family AC-9; genus AC-9. Next base: position 3,979 of record DASXYV010000362.1, on the reverse strand, counting down.
ACACAGGATCGGCCGTCGTCACCGTGTTCGGCGGATGGCCACCGGCCTACCCCTCGGAGCCGACCTCGTGGGACGCGGCTGGCGGGTTCCAGGCGGGGGACGACGTCGTCGCCGCCCGGCGCCGGGAGGACGACGCCGCCTTGGCCCTCCTCGAGGCCAGACCGGTCCGCCTGGAGTTCTCCGATCATCAGTACCTCTCCCCCACCGAGCAACCGTCGCCTGAGCAGGTGGCGCCCGCCCTGGAGGAGGCGTTGCTCGGGCTCGCGCCCACGGCGGTCTTCCTCCCCATGGGGTTGGCGAACCCCGATCACGTGGTCACCCACGAGGCCGGCCTGCGAGTGCGCGACGGACACCAGGAGCTCGCCTGGTTCTGCTACGAGGACCACGGCTACATGCACCTTCCCGGACTCCTCGCCTGGCGGGTGGCCAAGCTCTTCCGGTCCGGGCTGTGGCCCACGCCGGCCGTCGTGCCTATCGAGCCCGACATGGCGCGCAAGCGTCAGGCCGTCGCCTGCTACCGGAGCCAGGTGGCGCCGCTCGAACGCGACCACGCTCTCGCCGAGCGCCTCGACGCCAACGTGCCCGAGCAGTTCTGGCGCCTGGCCCCACCGCCGCGAGGGTGGGAAGCGCTCGCCGACCTCATCTGAGACGAACAACTCACGCGACCCGGAAGTCGAAGCCCACTTTCACCGCCGCGGTGCGATCCTGAGTGGCCAGGGTCGTGAACGCGTCCCTCCAGCGCTCGAGCGGGAAGGTGTGGGTCAGCATGCCGGTGAGATCGACGCGGCCGTCGCTGGACAGGTCGAGGTAGTGCCGGATCCCGTGCTGGCGCGTCCCCTCGACCTCCTCGATGCCGAAGGCGTTGGAGCCGACCCAGGAGATCTCCTTGAAGTAGAGCGGTGTCCACTCCCATCGGGCGGGGCCGTGGACGCCAGACTTGACCAGGGTCCCTCTGGCCTTGAGGAGGCGGACGCCCACCTCGAACGTCTCCGGCTTGCCGACCGTGTCGTACACGACGTCGACGCCGCCCGGATAGGCCATCGGAAGACCGTCGGACTCGCACAGAACGCCACCCGACCAGGCCGCCGCCCGCTCGAGCAGGGCCTCTCGGGGCTCGTGCTCGACGACCGCCGCGCCCAGCCGGCGGATGCCCTCGGCCTGGCCCTCGAAGCGAGTCACCACCATGACCTCGACATCGGGATGGAGGGCACGGAGGATGGCGGTCGCCGTCGTCCCGAGCGCTCCCCCGCCGTAGACGAGGGCCTTTCCTCCCGGCGGCGGCGGGTGGCGAGTGACCGAATGCAGCGACACAGCGAAGGGATCGGCGAGAACTGCGAGCTCGTCCGGGAGCGACTCGGGGACCTGGTGCAGCTGCGAGTCGTGGGCGGGCATGAGGTCGGCGTAGCCCCCCGTGGCGTCCCTCGACGTGCCGATGTGGATGCCAGGAGCAAGGCGACCCTTTCCGAAGCTCCAGCACAGGCTGTAGTCGCCCGCCTCGCAGGCCGGACAGAGCGGATCGATCCCCCGAGGGGCGCAGGACAACCACGGGTTGAGCACCACGCGATCGCCCACCTCCAGTTCCCGGGCCTCGGGGCCGACGGCGACCACGTCGGCGACGACCTCGTGCCCGAGCACCTGCGGAAGCGAGAAGAACCCCTTCATCGGGTTGTCCCCGACGATGTCCTCTCCCCAGTCCATGAACACCTGCTTGGCGTCGGACCCGCAGATGCCCGTCAACCGAGGGCGTGTGACGACCCAATCCGGACCGAGCAACGCGGGGTCATCCATGTCCACCAGCCGCATCGGGGTGTCGGCCAAGCCCCGCAGCAGGGGGTTGTCCTCCCCGGGGGGCGGCTGGGGCTCAGGACGAACGCCGTAGAGAAGTGCCCTCACCAGCCCGAGGATAGACAGCCCGCGGTCCGGCCGCCGGTAAGGGCTAGACAGTCGGTATGGCTGACCGGCGTGTGATCGCACGCATACGTGACGAAGCGTTGCAGGTCGCGCGCGGATGGTCCGGTCCCGCTGCGTCGCCGACGTGGCGGTTGACGGCGTCGCAATTCGAGTGCCTCGCCAACGACCTCCAGCTCTTGGAGCTCGCCGCCGCCATCCCTCCTGAGCGCCTGCCGCCGCTGCTGTTCGCGGCGTCCGTCCAGCATGTCGTCGGGCGACATCGCGACAATCGCTTCGCCGCGTACTACCCGGTCCCCGGTGGCGACCAACCACCACTCGACGATCAGTTCGCAGACCGCTACCGCGCCTTCTGCCTCGAGCACCGCGATCAGCTCGCCGAGGTCCAGAGCCGGCGCGTCTACCAGATGAACGAGGTGGCTCGTTGCGCCCAGGTGGCGCTGGCGTTGGGAGCTCTTCAACGGATGCGGCCTGGTCGAAAGCTCGCTCTCGTGGACGTGGGTACGGGATCAGGGCTCGGGCTCTACCTCGACCGCTACCACTACGCTCTGAGCGACGGGCGGCAATGGGGGGCGTCGGACTCGAGCGTCGACATCGAGTGCGAGCTCCGGGGAAGCCTCAGCCCCCTCCTGCCTGCAACCGAGAAGATCGATCACCGCATTGGCATCGACCTCAATCCGCTCGACCTGGATGACCCGGAGGAACGAGCGTGGCTCGAGGCGTGCATCCCGCCGGAGGCGGGGGCGCTGCGACGTGTCGCCGGCGCCATCGATGTGGCGCGCACCGGTGAGGCGCCCATCGTTCGGGGCGACGCGCACGAGCTCCTCTCCGACGTGCTGAGGGCCGTGCCTGCGGGGCTGCTTGTCGTCGTGGTCGACTCGTTCGCGTCCGTCTTCTTCGACGAATCCCTGCAGCGCGAGATGAGCGAGCTCATATCGAGACTCGGTCGAGAGCGTGACGTCGCCTGGATCGCGCTCGACCCCCTGGTGCCTCTCGGTACACGCGCTCGCCGAACCGTGCAGGGTGTGGACGCACCGGACCGTCTCGTGGAGCAGAACCGCCGAGGCGGGGCCTTCGCTGCCCTGTCACTCGTCGCGTACCTCGATGGGACTGCATCCTCCAGGCTCCTTGCCAGTGCGCATCCATCGGGAACTCGAATGGAATGGCTCGACGGCGCCAGCGCGGTCTGAGCATCGGGCGGAGGCCTTGACCTCAAGAGCACTCGAGGTCTTACGCTTGGTGCCAATGGCACCACAGGACGCGGCATGAGCGACGCAACGCCGGCACTGGACGAGGCCTTCGATCGCATGGCCCGATCGGGCTTCGAGCTTCCGAACGGCTTCGTCAACCACGGACCCATGGCCTGCGAGGCCCTGGCCGCTCTGGGCTGTGACGACGTCATCGACGGGTGGGCTCGGCGCGTCGCCCGCTCCGGCGGGACGGCGGTCGACTCGGCGGCACCGGTCGACTTCGAGTGGCGAGAAGCGCTCGGTGACTACCGGAAGCTCCCGGAGTGGATCGGGCACTTCGAGCGGGCGATCGACGACGAGGGATGGTCCGCCGTCGTCGAGGTGTGGGTGCCGCGCCTGATGCCCGCCCTCGCCGTCGCCCTCTTCCACGGCGCCATCAGGGCGGCCCACGCCGTTCGGGCCATCGATGCGACCGATACCCCGGCCCGACGGGCCGAGCTGGCGAGGGCCCTCGCCTACTGGGCGGCCCGCTACAGCGTCGGACAACCGGCGCCTGGGCAAGCGGACGGGCACGAGGTGCGGCCGGCGATCATCGACGCCGCCGTCAACGGCGCCCGTCACTACCTCGCCCGTCCGAACATCTTCAACCTCCACGGCGTCACCGGCGCCATGGCGGTGGAGCTCATGGTCGACCACATCTCACCCGAGGCCGGAGCCTCCGGGCTCGCTCAGGTGCGAGCCGAGCACGCCTCGCTGTACCGAGGAACCGAGCAAGCGACGGCCAGCCCGGGAGGCGGGCCCAGAGGAGCAGCCAGCCCGGGAGGCGGGCCCAGAGGAGCAGCCAGCCCGGGAGGCGGGCCCAGAGGAGCAGCCAGCCCGGG
>DASXYV010000361.1:0-6526 GCA_036502305.1 Acidimicrobiales bacterium | reverse complement strand
CGCATGAGCGCCGAGCCGCAGGCACCGGATCGCAACCTGGCCATGGAGCTGGTACGGGTGACCGAGGCCGCCGCCATGGCGGCCGGCCGCTGGATGGGACGGGGCGACAAGAACGGCGCCGACCAGGCCGCCGTCAACGCCATGCGGGTCGTGCTGCAGACCGTGTCCATGGACGGCGTGGTCGTCATCGGCGAAGGGGAGAAGGACGAGGCCCCGATGCTGTACAACGGCGAGCGCATCGGGGACGGCACTCCCCCGCCCACCGACATCGCCGTGGATCCCATCGACGGCACGACGCCGACGGCGCTGGGCCGCGGCGGGGCCCTCGCCGTGATCGCAGTGAGCGAGCGCGGCAGCATGTTCAACCCCGGCCCGTGCGTGTACATGGAGAAGCTGGCCGTGGGCCCCGACGGCGCCGGCCACGTCGACCTCAACCAGTCGCCGACCGACAACCTGCGGGCCATGGCGGCGGCCAAGCGCACCAGCGTCGGAGACATCACGGCCGTGATCCTCGACCGCGACCGGCACAAGGACCTCATCGCCGAGGTGCGGCAGGCGGGAGCCCGCATCCGGCTCATCACCGATGGGGACGTGGCCGGGGCGATCTCGACCGCCTGGCAGGAGTCGGGGGTCGACATCCTGTTCGGCATCGGGGGCACGCCGGAGGGAGTCATCGCCGCTGCCGCCCTCAAGTGCATGGGCGGCGAGCTCCAGGGCCGCCTGTGGCCGCGCAACGATGACGAGCGGCGGGCCGCCTTGGCCGCCGGTTACGACTTGGACGCGGTCTTGTCGACCGACGATCTGGTTCGCGGCGACAACTGCTTCTTCGCCGCGACCGGTGTCACCGACGGAGAGCTGCTCCGTGGCATCCGCTACCACAACACCGGGGCGCTCACCCAGTCGCTGGTCATGCGGTCGAAGTCGGGGACGGTCCGCCGGGTCGACGCCAGCCACCGCCTGCAGAAGCTGCGGGAGTTCAGCCAGATCTCCTTTGACTAGCTCACCCGAGGCGGCGCTCCATCCGCACGAAATCCTGTCCCCACCGCCAGTCGGGCAGTGTGCCCAGCTCCACCCAACCCCGCTGCCGGTAGAAGCGTTCGGCCCGCCCGCCAGCGGGAGCGCGGAGCCGACAGACCCGGCACCCTCTCTCGGCCGCCAGGGACTCCACCGCCGCCAGGACGTGCGACCCGACACCCTGGGCGCGGGCATCGCGGTCGACCATCAGGCGTCGCAGCTCGCACACCTCGCCCCTGACGGCGCCCTCGGCCAGGCCGACCACTGCCCCCTCACGACGGGCCGTGATCGCGAAAGGAGCGTCCGGCTGCCACGCCGCGCCCACGTCGGCGCGGTCCTGATCCGCCCAGGCGGCATCGGCCCACCGGGCGACGAGCGGGTCGACGCCGTCGCTGACGGTCAGCTCGATCGGCAGGCCGCCTCGACCGACGACCGCACGGACGCGGAACGCGGCGTCGGCGGCAACCGTCCACCGGCGCTGCGGACCCTCCTGCAGTAGGTGGACCTGCTCGAAGCGGACCGACGTCCGGTAGGAGCTCAGGGCGGACACGGCGGCGTCGATCCTCCCTGGCGCGGCCTCGTCGGCGATGGTCACGTGGGGGACGAAGGGCCACGTCAACGGGCGGGCCAAGGGAGCTCGGAACACCCGGAGCCGGAGATCCTCGACCGCCGCCACGTCGCCCTCCACCGGCAGATGGACCACGGGGTTGTCGGGCCAGAAGGTCGCCGGCGGACCGAGGACCAGAGTGAAGGGCCTGGTCGCGGCGGCCGCAACCGCCAGCACGTCGAGGGCGTCACGCAGGTCGCGGTCGGCGACGTTCACCGGTGGAACCAACGTCAGATGGGCAGGAACACGACCGAGGACGGGGTCGCCCAGCGCCCGCCGGAGCCCGTCGATCTCATCGGCCTGCGGGCTCGGGACGAGGAGGGCCACCCCGAGTCGCATCCGCGGCATCTCTCACGGTATCCCTGGCGGGTCCCTCATTTTGCCGAAACTCCGAGCAGATGCGAGGATTCTCGCGGTGCATCTCACCCGGGATCGCACCGGTTGATGAGATGGCTTAATGCGGCGAGTACCTCTGAATAATCCCCGTCCCGAGAGCGACCCCGTTGGTGCCCGTAGCGTCCAGCCAGGTAGGCTGCACTGCGGCCTGGGGTCGCGCCTCCGACATGGGCAAGCCATCCCCGAACCTGCTGACGCTGCTGGGGCTGGGCATTACCAACGCCCTCTGCCTCGCTATCGGGCTGGGTGCCGGATGGGGTATCGATGCCGCCCTCGGCACCACGCCGGCGTTCATCTTCGTCGGCATCGTCGTCGGGGTGGCCATGGGCGTCGCCGCCACCTGGGTCGAGGTGCGCAAGTTCCTGCGAGACTGAGGGTCGAAAGGCTGTAGACGGTGTTCGCCCAACTTCCTTTGATCGAGCTCAACGCGGTGCTCAGGCGGAGCTACGTCGTCGCCGCGGCAGTCGGCGGTGGAGGCCTGATCCTCACGTCCCTGCTGGGCTTCCCCCTCGTGGGGCTGGGTCTGATCGCCGGCCTCGCCCTGGGCGCGCTGAACAGCCGCATGGCGCGGACCTCGATGGCGCGCTACGCCGCCGGCGGGGACGGCCCGCAGAAGAGCGTGTTCATGGCTTCGAGCCTGGTCCGCCTGGGCGCCATCACGGCGGTCGCCATAGTCGTCATCGTCGTCGCCCGCCAGATCGGCTGGGGAATGGTGTTCGGACTCGCCCTCTTCCAGTTCGTGGTCCTCGCCAGCACGGCCAGGACGCTGCTCAAGTCGCTTCGGAGCGGCGCGTGACACTCGTCCCGCTTTCGCTGCTCGCCGATGCCAGCAACATCGAGGTCGGCACCCACCGCACCGTCACCGTCGCCGGCCTGACCTTCAACGTCGACACCATCTGGGCGACCGCTCTTGCCGGCATCATCGTCCTGGGTGCGGGCTGGTACGTCCGCCGCCGGATCACGAGCGGTGTGCCGAACCGGGTGCAGTTGCTCTGGGAGACCGTCGTCGGTGCCATCCAGAACCAGGTCGAGACGGGCATCGGTCCTACCGGGGCCCGCATCGTGCCCCTGGCCGTGACCCTCTTCTTCTTCATCCTCATCTCTAACTGGTTGGAGCTGGTCCCGACGGGAGGTGTCCACAACAACATCCCGGCGCCGACCGGCGACGTCAACCTCACCTACGCCATGGCGTTCTTCGTCATCGGGCTGGTCCACTTCGCCGGGATACGACAGCGGGGCCTTCGGGGCTACGTCGGCAAGTTCTTTCAGCCCAGCTGGCTGCTGGCGCCCATCAACGCCATCGAGGAGATCGCCAAGCCCTTCACGCTGGCCCTCCGACTGTTCGGGAACATCTTTGCCGGCGGCCTGATGCTCATCCTCATCGCCAGCCTTTTCCCGCTGGCGATCCTGTGGTTCCCCAACATCTTGTGGAAGCTCTTCGACGCCTTCATCGGCCTGATCCAGGCTTTCATCTTCTCGCTGCTGACGATCCTCTACTTCGAGGAGGCGCTGCGGCCGGCAGAGGAGGGAGCGCACTGAGGACCGACACCAGGTGACGGCGGGCTCAGGGGCCCGTTAAGCAGCTTCGACCGAACGGAGGAATTGGTAACAAATGGCAAGTGACCTTCCCGTAATTCTCGCCGCCAGCGCGCAAAAGGGCACACCGCAATACGCGACGCAGCTGGCCGGGGCGATCATCGGTGCGGGGCTGGCGATCGGCGGAGGCGCCATCGGCGCTGGCATCGGCGACGGCCTGGCCGGCAGCCAGACGATCGCCGGGGTCGCCCGGCAGCCCGAGACGCAGAGCCGGTTGTTCACGATCATGTTCCTGACGGTGGGCCTGGTGGAGGCCGCCTATTTCATCAACCTCGCCTTCGCCGCCCTGTTCATCTTCTCCCTGGCCAACCAGTAGGAGGCGAGGTGACTTCATGTTGTTGGCAGCGTCGAACGGCAGCAGCAACAACTTCCTGCTCCCGAACATGACCTTCTTCGTCGAGCTCCTCGCGTTCATCGTCATCCTCGGCCTGATCGCCAAGTACATCCTCCCGCCCATCAGTCGAGCGATAGCTCAGCGGCAGGAGGAGATCAAGGCCTCGCTCGAGCAGGCCGAGCAGGCCAAGCAGGAGCGACTCGCCGCTGACCAGGAGTACCAGGCAAAGCTGGTAGAGGCCCGGCACGAGGCTCGCACCGTCATCGAGCGGGCCAACCGCATGGCCGATCAGCTCCGCGAGGAGGCCCGCTCCAAGGGGCAGGAGGAGTACGACCGGGTGGTCGCCCGGGCCGAGGCCGACATCCAGCGGGCCTCCGAGCGAGCCCGAGAGGAGCTACGCCTCCAAGTGGCCGACCTGGTGATCGCGGCCACCCAGCGCGTCATCGGTGAGGAGCTGGACCCCGAACGGCACCGGGGCCTCATCGAGGAGGCCATCGCCGGCGTCGGCACGGGCGAGTCCGCCGGCGCCAGCCCCCGGTGATGGACGACCGGTGAGGAACCTGGTCTGGGGGTACGGCAGTGCCGTGCTCGAGACGGCACGCGACCAGGGTCGTCTCGAGCAGGTCGGCAGCGAGCTGACCGGCTTCGCCCGCGCCCTCGACCGGGCGCCCGACCTGCTCAGGGTCCTGACCGACCCGGCCGTGCCCGTGCACACCCGCCGGGCCGTGGTGGAGGATCTCCTGCTGCCGCGCGTCAGCGGGGAGACGGTGCGGCTCGTCTCCTACACCACCGCCGCCGAGCGGGCCACCGACCTGCCCACGGTGGTCGAGGAGCTGGCCCACCGGGTGGAGGCCGAGACGGGCGAGGCCGAGGCTCCGCCCGAGCCTCCAGCCGGCCGGTCGGCCATCAGGGAGCGCCTCCACGGCTACGCCACGGCGGTCTTCGAGGAAGTGGAGGCCGAAGGCGAGGCGCCCCTGGAGGAGTCTGAGGACGAGCTGTTCCGCCTGGCCCGAGTGATCGAGGGCTCCGACGAGCTCGGCTCGGTCGTCACCGATCCGGAGGTGCCGGTGACCACCCGCCTCGCCATCGTCGACGACCTGCTGGCCGGCCGGGTCCAGCCCCTGACCCAGCGGCTCGTCCGCTACGCCGTGCGTACGGGGCGGGGCAGGGACCTGGTGGCCACGCTGGACTGGCTGGTTGACCGGGCCGCGGCAGAGCGTAACCTCAAGGTGGCGGATGTGCGCGCCGCGGTCGACCTGGACGAGGACCAGAGGTCGCGATTGGCAGAGGCCCTCAGCCGGGTGGCCGGGCGTTCCGTCGAGGTTCGGGTGACTCCGGATCCGTCCCTGATCGCCGGCATGGTCGCGGTCGTGGGAGACCTGCTGGTGGACGGCAGCGTGAGCCACCGCCTCGAGCAGCTGAAGATCGATCTTTCGAAGCCGGACACGATGACTGGACACACAGGAGAGCGCCGCTGATGGCCGAGCTCGCGATCAATTCCGCCGACATCGCCGCCGTGCTGCGCCGCCACCTCGAGGACGAGACCCTCGGCGTCACCACCGAGCAGGTGGGGCGCATCAGCGAGGTGGGCGACGGGATCGCCCGGGTCACCGGTCTGCCGGGGGCGGAGGTGAACGAGCTGCTCGAGTTCGAGGGCGGCGTCATGGGCCTGGCCCTCAACCTCGACGAAGAGTCGATCGGTGCGGTCGTCCTCGGCGAGGTCACCCACCTGGACGAGGAGCAGCTGGTCCGCTCGACCGGCCGCATCCTGTCGGTGCCCGTCGGCGACGGGCTGCTCGGCCGGGTGGTCAACGCCCTGGGCGAGCCCATCGACGGTCGCGGCGCCGTCGCCAGCGACGAGTACCGCCGCCTGGAGATCCAGGCCCCGGGCATCGTCGACCGCCGCCCCGTGAGCCAGCCCCTGCAGACCGGCATCAAGGCCATCGACTCGATGACTCCGATCGGCCGCGGGCAGCGCGAGCTCATCATCGGGGACCGCAAGACGGGCAAGACCTCCATCACGGTGGACACGATCATCAACCAGCGGGGCCAGGGCGTGAAGTGCATCTACGTGGCCGTCGGCCAAAAGGGCTCCACCGTGGCCCAGACCGTCGCCACCCTCGAGGAGCACGGCGCCATGGAGTACACCGTGGTCGTCAACGCGCCGGCATCCGATCCCGCCCCCTTCAAGTACCTGGCTCCTTATGGCGGCTGCGCCATCGGCATGCACTGGATGGAGCACGGCGACGACGCCCTCATCGTCTACGACGACCTGTCCAAGCAGGCCGAGGCCTATCGGCAGATCTCATTGCTCCTGCGCCGGCCGCCCGGACGCGAGGCGTACCCCGGCGACGTCTTCTATCTCCACAGCAGGCTGCTGGAGCGGGCGGCCAAGCTCAACGACCAGCGAGGCGGCGGCTCGCTCACGGCCCTGCCGGTCATCGAGACCAAGGCCGGCGACATCTCGGCCTACATCCCGACCAACGTGATCTCGATCACCGACGGCCAGATCTTCCTCATCACCGACCTGTTCTACGCCGGGGTGCGGCCCGCCATCGATGTCGGCATCTCGGTCTCCC
>DASXYV010000360.1:0-2591 GCA_036502305.1 Acidimicrobiales bacterium | reverse complement strand
ATCGGGCCAGCCGTCGGGAGCGATCGCGAGGGGCCGGTAGCGCTCGTGGGCGAGCCACCGGCCCATGTGACCCAGGCAGTTCTGGTTGGGCACCAGCTCGACGTGGCGCGCCCGGCAGAAGGCGTCGAGTTGGCGTACCTCCTCGGCGCTGAGCGGGCTGGCGCGACGCCACACCTCCTCGTGGTCCCGGTAGGCGAAGGTGTGCTCGAAGTAGAGCTGCACCTGATTGACCTTCCACGACGCCAGCCGGTCCACCAGCGTCTCCAGGGTCTCCATGGTCGGCACCTTGTCCCGGGAGATGTCGAGCATCACCCCCCGGACCGGGAAGTCGGGCCAGTCCCGGATCGTACCGACCGGGAGGTGGCCGCCGTGGAGGTGGGCGAGCTGGTCGAGGGTGGCATCACCGTAGAAGACGCCGGCGTCGTCGCCTGCGTCCAGGTGCACCGCCTCGGCGTCGATCCGCAGCTCGTACCCCTGGGCGGGCAGCGACGAATCGACGCGTGTCGCCGGCGGCCGGCACGCCACGAGCTCGTCGCCGAGCGCCAGATGACGGGGCCGCGGGAGGAGATTCACGGACCGGCCTGCAACTGCTTGCGGTACACGAAGAACACCCGGCTCACGGTGCCCCCCAGCCTGGCGTAGGGGACGATGGGACCGACCCACACGACCTCGGCCCGCCGGCGTCCGGCCGATCGCATCCGATGCAGGGCGCCGAGCACGAGCGCCTCTCCGAGGCCTTTGCCGATGAGGTCGGGGCGCACGGCGACCGGGCCCAAGAGGCCTCGCCGGTTGACCTCGTAGGCGCAGAAGCCCGTGATCCCCTCGTCGCCGCGTGACAGGAGGAGCGTTCCTTTGTCGAGGGCCCGCAGCGCTTCGGCAGACCAGTTGCTCCAATGGCGGTCCAGCCAGCCCTCGACGTCGGGCCGGTCGCTCGCCGCCGCCAGCTCCGTCCCCCCTGGGTCCGCCCGCACGGCGTCCAGGTCGACGGCCATGTTGTAGTTGGCCTCGGCGCGCGTGTAGTGGTGGCGTTCGAGCAGGCACAGCATCGCCGTCTGGCTCGTCTCCACTCCGGGGAACAGGAAGTAGGGGGCATCGGCACCGACCGTCACCGACCTGGTGCCCGCCAGATCCGCTTCAGCCGCATCAAGGAGGGCGTGACCGTGACCGCGTCCTCGGGCCGATGGGTCGACCACGAGCAGGCGCACGTAGCCACCACCCTCACCCGCGACCGTCGCCACGACACCGACGCCGGGATTGCCGCGCACCGTCGCCGGCTGGTCCGGCGCGAAGAGGGCACCCATCAGCTCGTCCGCCGCAGGTGGGTCGGGGAGGGCCTTCTGGCACAGCTCGGCGACGGCAGGCAGGTCACCGGAGTCGAGCTGTTCGAGCGACAGACCGGGAGCCTTCGTCACCCGCTCCTCCACGCCTCGGCCACGACGGCGTCGAGGGCGGCCCGCTGCTCCAGCATCGACGCCAGGAGCCGGATCTGGGCCCGGCACCGGTCGCGGTTCTGGCCCGGGCGGTAGGTTCGAAAGTAGACGTCGCCGGCCAGATAGTCGGTAAGGAAGCGCACCGCCTGCTCGTACACCACGACGGCGCCCGAGAGCGACAGCAGCGTCACCTCCGCCCGGGTGATCCACCCAGCGGCCTCCTGCCGATAACCGGCAACCAGGGCGCGGGCCAGGTCGAGGTCCATGGCCACCAGTCGTAGATCGCGCTCGTCTTCGGGTGCCCGACAGGTGGCGCTGCGCAGGAGGTCTCCGACGTCCCACAGGATCGAACCGGGCATGAGCGTGTCGAGGTCGGTGATGCAGACGACGCGGCCCGTGTCGTCGTCGAAGAGCAGGTTGTCGACCTTCGCGTCGTTGTGCGCCACACGGCGGGGCACGTCTGATCCGACCAGGCGTCGGCCAGCTTCGGCCAGACTCCGGTGGCCGAGCACGAACCCGATCTCCTCGCTGGCCTCGGCCGACCGGCCGGCGGGATCGGCCCGGAGCACACGCTCGAGTCCGGCCAGTCGCGCCTCGGGGTCGTGGAACTCGGGAATGGTCTCGCCCAGCAGCGCGGGGTCGAGGTCGACCAGGAGGCGGTGGAGCTCTCCGAAGGCCCGACCGGCCTCGAAGACCTGCGCCTGGGTGGCGAGCGAGAGCGAGCTGTGGGTCCGTTCGACGAAATCGAGGCATCGCCATACGGCACCTGTTGCGTCCCGCCAGCTCGGCCGGCCCTCCCGGGTGGGGACCACGCGCAGCACACGGCGATCGAGGTCCCCTTCGCCCGCAGCCTCGAGACGGCGCCGCAGGTGGGCGGTGACCAGATCCAGATTGGCCATGACCACGTCGGGCTCGGCGAACACGGCCCCGTTCAGCCGCTGGAGCAGGTACCGACGAGGGGCGCCGGCGGCTGCCCCACAGGTGACGAGGTGGGTCTGGTTGATGTTGCCCCGGCCGTAGGGCTGGACGCACTGGACCGGCCGGAGGAGGGCGAAGCGGTCGGCGACGCCCGTCGGGTCCACGCCCGTGCCGGTCGTGGCGCCGATCCGCATCCGCGAACGGTACCGTTCGGTAGGCACGAGCTCAGCGCTCGACCAGCTC
>DASXYV010000359.1:0-6419 GCA_036502305.1 Acidimicrobiales bacterium | reverse complement strand
GCACCATCGACGACCCGTCGACCATGGAGCTGCGCGACCGCATCGGGATCGATCACATCATGCTCGAGAGCGACTACCCACACGCCGACTCGACCTGGCCCGACACCCAGCTCGTGGCCGAGCAGCGCCTCCGCGACCTGCCCGAGCACGAGGTCCGCAAGCTCACCTTCGAGAACGCGTCGCGACTGTTCCGCCATCCGGTGGCGGCTGGGGGTGCTTAGGACCCGTCGTCGCTGGCGGGATAGCCGATCCAGCCCAGATTGGGGTAGCAGGTGTTGAGCGGTGCCCTCGTGACGTAGCCGTTAGCCGAGTCCTGCCACTGGGCGATGATGAAGCACTGCGGGTGGGGCTTGCTGAAGTCGTAGACGTGGTAGTCCAACGGCGCCCACAGACCATGGTTGGTGTAGCTGTTCAGGCCGTTCATCCACGCCTCGAACCCCGCCCGGGTGGGCGCCCCGCCCATGGCGGTGAGGGCATCGCCGAACATCTGGCCGGTGCCGTAGCCGTCGAGGCTCCACTCGTGGAGCGGGCAGCCCTTGCAGTAGGTGTCGAAGTCGTGGCGGAACTGGGCGACCGACGGGTTGGCCGTGTTGTTGTACGAGTCCTCGGTGCCGGCGACGAAGACGGAGTTGCGGCACGGGGCGCTCCAGCTGCCGACGAGCTGCCCCCACACCTCGATGGTGGAGATCTTGGCCTTGGGGTGGAACTGGTTGCGGTCGAAGGCCTGGCACAACTTGGCGTTGGCATTGCTGTCGAGGGCGTCCCACACGCCGTCCACGCCCTTGGCCTTCATGTTGACCGCGTCGGTATCGAAGGTGGGCGCGGCTGGGTTGGCGCCCGAGTTGGACCCTCCGCAGTCGTAGGTGTTGTTGATGCCCGAGGCCTGGGCCTGCTTCTCCTCGGCGATGCCCTGCTGCTGGGACACGGCGATGCTGTAGAAGCAGAAGCCGCCGTTGCTGATCCCCATGTTCTGGTGGAACCACTGGAACTGCCACGGCTGCTGCTCCAGCGTCCCGTTGTTGCCCACCTGCTTGCCGTTGCGGGGATACCCACCGCCTCCGAGGTAGGAGAACATGTTCGGGTACTTGTAATAGCCGTTGTTGAGCGGGAACCCGAGGTCGGGGACGTTGTGGCCGAACTCGTAGCTGGCCGAGCGGGCGCTGGCATCGCTGTTGTTGGCGATGAAGGCGAAGACGTGGTCCTGCTCGACCAGCTTGGTGGCGCAGGCGAGGTTCTGCGAACCGTCCTCGGCGTCGTCGCAGGTGACCAGGTTGATCTTGCGGCCGTTGATCCCGCCCTTGGCGTTGGTGGCCTGGACCCAGGCCTTGAGCCCGTTCTGCGTGACGCCGAAGGCCTGCGGACCGAACGAGCCGCCCGTCGCGGTGATGTTGCCGATGGTGATGCTGTTGGGCGTCACCCCGACGTCGCTGGCGGTGTTGCCCGGGGCGCCCGCGCCGGCCGCTCCGCCAGCGCGGCCGGCGGTACCTGCTCCTCCACCAGCTCCGCTCGCTCCGCCAGCTCCGCTCGCCGCGCCAACGCCTGCCTGGGTCCCGGCAGTACCGGCTGCGCCGTTGGCGCCGCCAGTGGTTCCCTGGTCGCCCGCCGAGAGATCTCCCGAGGTGCCCGAGCCCCGCTGGGCCTGCAGGAAGGCAGCATTTCCTAACCGGGTGCCACACGCGGAGAGCATCAGTGCCATGACGATCGCCCCGATCACCCCAAGTCTCGAACGACGCATCCCCCAACTCCCGTCAAACGGTAGAAACCGGCAAAGTGTACTAACCTGACATCAGCGTCGGAGAAGTCCAGAGCGTGCCAGAGCGGAAAAGCCGGACATAGCAGGGCAAGGATTCGGCAGCGGGGTCGTCGAATCCTGGGCAGTGGGGGCCTTGGTACATCCCTTGCCGGGGAGAGAAAGCCGTGAGCGAGACAAGAGCGCTGAGGTGGGTGCGACGCTCCTGCCTCGGGGGGGCGGCGCTGTTCGGCCTGGTCGCCCTTCTGGGCCCCACGGTCGCCGGCGCTGACAGCGCCTCAGGCAAAGCTCACCCTGACGTGTTCTCCGGCGTGGCCGGCGCCACCGCCATCCACCAGGAGACCAACGGCAAGGCCGGGATCGGCCCCACGTCCGAGCCCATCTACGGCAGCTTCCCCGATGGCCTGAGCCAGTTCTCCGCCAGCGGCACCCTCGCCCGCGGCTCCACCTACTGGCCGGGCGCCACGGTCAACGGGCTCGGCGGTCTGCTGTGCGTGGCCGGCTTCACTCCGGGATGCGGACTCCCACCGTTCGCCCTGACCGCCCAGACCAGCGGCTCGCCTCCCGACACGCACACCGCCGTGTCCCAGAACCTCGGGGGTGGCGGCGCGCCGGTCAGCCTCGCGGTGCTCAGCGCCGCCGCCCACGCCGACCCGAACCTCGTGTCGACCGACGCGGTCAACGGCGGCTACACGCTCGGCACCGGAGGCGGGGGGGCGTCCTCGGCCCAGGCAGGGCAGGCCCTGGCCGCCGCCAGCCTCGCCTTCCGCCGCCAGGTGGCGGCCATCACCGGCGGTCCTCAGGCGGCCGCGTCAGTCAAGCCCGCAGCCACCAACGATGCGATCGCCCAGGTCTCCTCGTCGGAGTCCCACACCAAGCAGTCCTTCGCACCGAACGATCCCTCCACCCTGGTCGCGCACGCCGAGACCCGTCTCTCGGGCGTCGACCTGCTCGGGGGAATGATCCACGTCGACTCGATCCTCACCACGTCCGACTACCAGGCCAATGACCACGGCACCGACAAGCACGTCGACCACGTGACCGTGCACGGGGTGACCGCCGGCGGCCAGCCCGCCACGATCGACCAGAACGGGGTCACCGTCGGGACCGCAACGCAGGGCGGTCCGATCCTCGACGCCATCAACAGCGCCCTCCAGTCGGCCCTCCAGGCGTCGGGGTCCCAGGTCCACCTCCTTGGCGATACGACCAACCCGCCCCAGCCCATCGGCGGGACCGGATGCGGCAAGGCGGAGGCAGACGGCCTGTCGCTCCACCTCCAGGCCGACGCGTCGCAGGTGCCAGCGGGTGACGTGTACTTCACCAACCTCACCCTGGGCAGCGCCTGCACCGCGGCGACGACCAGCAGCCAGCTCGCCTCCGACCTGGGCGGGGCCGCCGGGTCCGGCGGGACAGACCTGGGCGGCACCGGCTCCTCGGCCGGAGCGGGATCCTCCGACCAGGGCGCATCCCTCGCCGACAGCTCCGGTCTCGCCGGGACGCCCGGCACCCCGGCGACACCCGGCTCGCTCGCCGCCTCCTCGGGCGCCCGGGGCGGCACGCACGTCACCCGCCACGGCGGCTCCGGCTTCCTCGGCGAGATCATCGACCAGGCCCTCGTCACCCATCGCCTCGACGCCGTCTACCTGGCGTTCACGCTCGCATTCGCCGGCCTCTTCCTGGGCTCGCGCCTGCTGATACCCGCCCGGCTGCCTCGCGGCCGCTGATGTCTGAGCTCTGGAGTACGCATGGCCACTGAGGACACCGAGATCATGGGCCGGTCCGGACGGCCGGCCCGGGAGGCCGGTCCCGAGCGACGGCCGGCCCGGGAGGCCGGTCCCGAGCGACGGCCGGCCCGGGAGGCCGGTCCCGAGCGACGGCCGGCGACGGGAGACAGCCCGCGGGGGAACGCCGCTCGCGACGGCGGGCGCCCGCAGGCCCTTCCCGAGGACCTGATCGACCCGGCGCAGTTCTGGAGGTGGGCGGCCCGATCGCTCGGCAAGACCAGCCGCCCGGTGGTGGGTTGGGTGCTCACCGGTATCGGACTGCTCGCCGTCTTCCTCGGTTGGTTCGGCATCTCCGGCCAGGCCCTGGTGGCCAAGCAGCTCCCGTTCCTGATCTCGGGCGGGATCGGCGGGATCGCCCTGGTCGCCATCGGCGCCGTCATCCTCGGGACCGAGGACCTGCGCAAGGACTCGGGTCGCCTCGACCGGCTCGAGAAGCAGATCGCCCAGCTGCACGCCGTCCTGCTCGCCCGCGCCGACGCACCTGACGTCAGCCTGGGCGAGCAAGAGTCGTCTCGGCGTCCCAACGGCAAGCACGAGCGGGATCTCTACGGCCCCGAAGACGACCCTGAGGAGCTGGTCGCCCTTCCGGGAGGCACGACGTTCCACAAGCTCGGATGCGCCATGGTCGAGGGAAAGACCCAGGCCGAGCCGATCACCCATGACGTCGCCCGCGACGAGGGCCTCAAGCCGTGCCGGCTGTGCGATCCGGCTCCCAGCGACCCGTGAGGGCGGGTACGTGATCCTGGCGGCCGTGAGCCAGGGCTCGGGTAGCGGCATCTCCTTCTGGCTCCAGGTCATCATCGCGGGCATCGCCACCGGCTGCATCTACTCGCTGGCCGGCATGGGCGTGGTCCTCACCTACAAGGCCACCGGCGTCTTCAACTTCGCCCACGGGGCAGTGGCCATGATCGTGGCCTACTCGCTCTGGCAGCTCGCCAGCGGCTGGCACGTCCCACTCGCCATCGCCGCCGTCATCTCCCTTTTCGTCGTCGGGCCGGGCATCGGCCTGCTCCTCGAGCGCGTGGTGTTCCGTCCCCTGGAGCGGCGCGGCGCGGGCCAGACCGAGAAGCTGGTCGCCACGCTCGGCATCTTCCTGGGCCTGCTCGGGCTCGCCTACGCCGTGTGGACGGGCACGGTGCGCCAGGCGCCCGCCCTCGTGAGCTCCACGTCCATCAACCTCGGCGGCGGTCTGTACATCGGCACCGACCAGTTGGCCGTGGTCATCCTCGTCGGGGTGATCAGCGGCGCACTGTGGCTGCTGTTCCGCTTCACTCGCATCGGCATGGAGATCCGGGCTGTCGTCGACCGGCGGGAGCTGGCGGAGCTCTCGAGCATCCCCGCCAACCGGGTCGCGGGCCTGTCGTGGGCCCTGGGCTGTGGACTGGCGGGTCTCACCGGGGTGCTGCTTGCTCCGCAGTTCGGGCTCGACCCCTTCCACCTCACACTCCTCGTCATCGAGACCTTCTCCATCGCCGTGGTCGCCCGTCTGGTCAGCCTGCCCATCGCCGCCGGTGCCGGCGTCCTCCTGCTCGGAGTGCTCAACAGTCTCCTGACCGAGTTCCACCTCATCACCATGCCGGTGCTCGGTGTCAAGCTGCCGTCCGGCGTCACCACCGGCTTCGACCAGCTCAAGCCCAACCTGTCCGTCGTGATCCTGTTCGTCGCCCTGCTCGTGCTGCGCAAGCTCGACGAGGTGGGTGGGACCGCAGGGGGGCCCGGCCTCCTGCTGCAAGCGGTCGGGCGTTTCCGGCGTTCGGCGGGCGCCGGGATGAGCGCGCCCCGCACCTTGGCGCTCCTCGCTGCGGCCGCCGTCGCCATCGTCGTCCCGCTACCGCTCGTCACGATCAGGCTCGGTGACGCCCAGGAGGTGCTGGCCCTGATCGTGGTGTTCACCTCCATCGTCTGCATCACCGGCTTCTGCGGCTACATCACCCTCGGCCAGGCCGCCTTCGCCGGGATCGGTGCCTACGTCGCCGCCCGGGTCGCCAACGCCCTGGGACTCCCGGTGATCCTGGCCATGCTGGTGGGCGCCCTGGCCGCGCTCGTCCTCGGTCTCGTGGCCGGCTACCCGGCCCTCAAGCGCCGGGGGCTGTTCCTCGGTCTCACGACGCTCGCCATCGGGCTGCTGGCCTACCAGTTCGTGTTCTCGAGCAACGTGTTCGCCGGAGGATCGGGCGGGCTGACCGCCCACCGTCCGAGCGTGCTCGGGCTGTCGTTCGCGGGCGACAAGGCGTTCTACTGGTTCGAGCTCTTCTGGGTGGTCCTGATGCTCGGGCTGGCCCGCAACCTGCGAAGCGGGCGGCTCGGTCGCATCCTCGCCGCCATGCGCGACTCGGAGACCGCAGCGCGCTCGGTCGGCATCGACCTGCGGAGGTACAAGCTCTTCATCTTCGCGGTCAGCGCGTTCATCGCCGGCATCGGGGGTACGCTCCTGGCCCAGCAGACCCAGGTCTTCACGCCCTTCGCCTTCGACCCGTTCACCAGCCTCACCTGGTTCCTCGTCGTGGTGGTGGCCGGCGTGGGTAGCCTCGCCGGAGCCGTGGTTGCGGCAGTGCTGTTCGTGATGCTCAACACGTTCGTGCACCAGGCCGGCTTCTCCGACCTCATCTTCGCCATCCTGGCCCTGTTCATCGGGTACCTCCCGGGCGGGTCCCTCGCCGGAATGGTCATGCAGCTGAGCGCCCGGGTGCGGGAGCCGCGGCGGCTCATCGCGGCGTTCTCCAAGGCGGCCGCGACGGGGGCCCTGCCCGCGCCGTCACGCGGGTCGCTCGGCGCGGTCGGCAACGGGGCCCGACCGCCGGCCATGCCTGAGGCCTCGCCGGCGCTCGGAAACGGGACCGCCAACGGCTCGGGCGGCGACGAGGCCCTGGTTCCCTCGCCGTTCG
>DASXYV010000358.1:0-2279 GCA_036502305.1 Acidimicrobiales bacterium | reverse complement strand
TGACGAGGAGAGCGGGCGCGGACCGTGCCGCCTGGCGGTTGCGGCTCCACGCGCCCTTCGAGCAGATGACGTTGATGAGGCCGGTCTCGTCCTCCAGGTTCAGGAAGGTCGTGCCCTGGGCGGTCGCCGGGCGTTGGCGGTGGGTGACGATGCCGCCGACCAGGACCCGGCTGTCGGGCTCGGCATGGGCGAGTCCCGCTGCCGTCGTCGCGCCCCACGCGTCGAGCTCGTCACGGACGAGCTCGATGGGATCGCCGGCGGGTGACATCCCTGTGGCCCACAGGTCGGCGGCCATCTCCTCCGCCGTCGTCATGTCGGGCAGGGCGGGAGCCCGGGCTCCGACCACCACCCCATCAAGGCGATCGGGGGTGGCCTGAGATACGGCCCCCGCGGCCCACAGCCCCTCCCGGCGCGTTCGATCGGGGAGGGCGCCCGCAGTCGCCAACGCCTCCAGCTGCGCCCGGGACACGCCCGTGCGCCGCACCAGGTCCTCCATGTCGGCATAGGGCCGACCGGCGGCGATGCGCTCCGCCATCTCCAGGCCGATGGTGCGCACGTACTCGAGACCGAGGCGCACCGCAGGACCAGCGCCTGCACCCGGCGACTCGCCAGACCGCAGCTCCGTCCCCAAGCCGGCCTCCCGGGCCGGCTCCACCCTTCCCAAGCCGGCCTCCCGGGCCGGCTCCAACGTGGCCTGGGCCGAGCTGGCGTTGACGTCGGCCCACCGCACCTCCACGCCGTGGCGGCGGGCATCGGCAACCAACGTCTTGGGCGACCAGAAGCCCATGGGCTGGGCGTTGAGCAGGGCCGCACAAAATGCCGCCGGGAAGTGGTGCTTGATCCACGCGCTGGCATAGACCAGGTAGGCGAAGGACACCGAGTGGCTCTCGGGGAAGCCGAAGTTGGCGAAGGCGGCCAGCTTCTCGTAGATGGCGTCGGCGACGTCGCCGGTGATGCCGCGCTCCGCCATCCCCCCGTAGAGGCGGGCGCGCAGCCGTTCCATGCGCTCACCGGAGCGCTTCGAGCCCATGGCCTGGCGCAGCTGGTCCGACTCGGCGCCGGTGAACCCGGCCACGTCGATGGCCATCTGCATGAGCTGCTCCTGGAACAGCGGCACCCCCAGGGTCTTCTCCAGCGACGGCTCGAGCAGAGGATGGAGGTAGGTCGCCGGCTCGAGCCCGTTGCGCCGGCGGATGTAGGGATGGACCGAGCCGCCCTGGATGGGACCGGGGCGGATGAGCGCCACCTCCACCACCAGGTCGTAGAAGTGGCGGGGCTTGAGCCTGGGCAGCGTGGCCATCTGGGCCCGGCTCTCCACCTGGAAGACGCCCACGGTGTCGGCCTGGCACAGCATGTCGTAGACCGCGTCCTCCTGGGGGAGCTCGGCCAGGTCGACCTCCACCCCGTGGTGGTCGCGGACCAGGTCGATGGCCCGGTGGATGGCGTTGAGCATCCCCAGGCCCAAGAGGTCGAACTTCACCAGGCCGACGGCGGCGCAGTCGTCCTTGTCCCACTGCAGGACGCTGCGGCCCTCCATGCGCGCCCACTCCACCGGGCACACCTCCACCACGGGCCGGTCGCAGATGACCATGCCCCCCGAGTGGATGCCCAGATGTCTGGGAAAGTTCTCGACCTGGGCAGCCAGCTCCATGACCGGGTCAGGGATGTCATGGGCTGACCGGCCGTCCGGACCGACGGCGCCGGCCGTGGCCTCGAGTGGTCCCCACCGCTCGATCTGCTTGGACCAGGCGTCCAGCTGACCGGACGCGTGGCCCAGGGCCTTGCCCATGTCGCGCACGGCCGAGCGGGCCCGGTAGGTGATGACGTTGGCGACCTGGGCGGCGTTGTGGCGGCCGTAACGCTCGTACACGTGCTGGATGGCTTCCTCGCGCCGGTCGCTCTCGATGTCGATGTCGATGTCCGGAGGACCGTCCCGCTCGGGTGAGAGGAAGCGCTCGAACAGCAGACCCAGCGAGACGGCGTCGGCATTGGTGATGCCGAGGGCGTAACAGACCGCCGAGTTGGCGGCCGACCCCCGCCCCTGACAGAGGATGCCCCGTTCCCGGCAGAACTCCACGATGTCCCACACCACCAGGAAGTAGCCGGGGAAACCCAGCCCCTCGATGACCGACAGCTCGCGATCCAGCTGCGCGTACGCGCCCGGTACCCGCTCAGCGCCCCGAGGACCGTAGCGACGCGCCGCTCCCCGCTCGGTCAGCTCGACCAGCCAGCTCATCTCCGAATGACCCGGCGGCACGGGGAAGTCGGGCAAGCGCGGG
>DASXYV010000357.1:0-3282 GCA_036502305.1 Acidimicrobiales bacterium | reverse complement strand
GGCGTTGACGGCGGCCTGGTCGGCGCCGTTCTTGTCGCCCCGTCCCATCCAGCGGCCGGCCGCCATGGCGGCGGCCTCGGTCACCCGTACCAGCTCCATGGCCAGGTTGCGATCCGGTGCCTGCGGCTCGGCGCTCATGCGGCCCGACCATAGCGGCGGGCGCCCACTCCCGCCGCCGTAGGCTGGGGGCCATGAACGACAACGAGGAGTCGGGCCGCGCTCAATGGCAGCGGGCCTACGGCTCCGCCCCGCTACGCGACGTCGACTTCGAGACCATGTCGGGGACCCCGCTCGAGCCCGCCTACGGCCCGGAGGCCGGCGAGTGGCCAGGGGTCTTTCCGTACACCCGGGGCCCCTACGCCTCCATGCACCGGTCGAAGCTGTGGACCATGCGCATGTTCGCCGGCTTCGGCACGGCCGAGGACACCAACGGCAGGTTCCGCGACATCCTCGAAGCCGGTGGCGACGGGCTGTCGGTGGCCTTCGACCTCCCGACGTTGATGGGTCGGGACTCCGACGATCCTCACTCGACGGGCGAGGTCGGCAAGTGTGGCGTGGCCGTCGACACCCTCGCCGACATGGAGGACCTCTTCGCCGGCATCAACCTCGGCCAGGTGACCACGTCGATGACGATCAACTCGCCCGCCAGCATCCTGCTGGCCATGTACCTGGCGGTGGCGGAGTCGGGAGGTGTCCCGAGGGCGCGGCTCGGCGGCACCACGCAGAACGACATCCTGAAGGAGTACCAGGCCCAGAAGGAGTTCATCTTCCCGCCCCGGCCGTCGATGCGCCTGGTCGTGGACAGCATCAGCTTCTGCGCCAGTGAGATGCCGCGGTGGCACCCGGTGTCGGTCTCCGGCTACCACATCCGGGAGGCCGGCTCGACGGCCGCCCAGGAGCTGGCCTTCACGCTGGCCAACGGCTTCGCCTACGTCGAGGCGGCGGCGCGCTCGGGCCTTGCGGTGGACGCCTTCGCCCCCCGCCTGTCGTTCTTCTTCAACGCCCACATCGACTTCTTCGAGGAGATCGGGAAGTACCGGGCGGCCAGGCGCATCTGGGCCCGTTGGATGCGGGACCGGTACGGCGCCACCGATCCGAGCTCGTGGCGGTGCCGGTTCCACACCCAGACGGCGGGGGTGTCGCTCACCGCCCAGCAGCCGGAGGTGAACGTCGTCCGCACCGCCATCGAGGCCCTGGCCGGAGCGCTCGGCGGCACGCAGAGCCTGCACACCAACTCCATGGACGAGGTCCTCGCCCTGCCCACCGAGAAGGCGGCCCGGATCGCACTGCGGACCCAGCAGGTGATCGCCCACGAGACGGGGGTCGCCAACGTGGCCGACCCGCTCGGGGGGTCGTACATGGTGGAGTGGATGACCGACGAGCTGGAGCGCCAGGCCGAGGAGGTCTTCGCCCGCCTCGAGGAGCTGGGCCAGGGATCCATGCTCGAAGGGGTGCACGCCGGCATCGAGACCGGCTGGTTCCAGGGGGAGATCGCCGAGGCGGCCTACACCCTCGAGAAGAAGATCAGCTCGGGCCGGCGCGTCGTGGTGGGCGTGAACCGTTTCGCCGATACCGATGACGAGCTGCTGCCCACCCTGTACATCGGCCCCGAGGTCGAGCAGCGCCAGGTCGAGCGGCTGGCCAAGGTGCGAAGCTCGCGGTCCGACGACTGGG
Source organism: Acidimicrobiales bacterium (assembly GCA_036502305.1). GTDB lineage: Bacteria > Actinomycetota > Acidimicrobiia > Acidimicrobiales > AC-9 > AC-9. Next base: position 1,608 of record DASXYV010000357.1, on the reverse strand, counting down.
TGGCCGCCGCCCTGGGCCGGGTCACGTCGGACGCCGGGAGGTCCGACGTGAACCTGATGCCCGCCCTGGTGGACGCGGTACGGGCCTACGCGACGGTCGGGGAGATCGTTGCCGCCCTGGCCGAGGTGTTCGGTCGGTGGACCGAGGACCCGATCATCTGAGACCGTGCTCGTGTGTCCAGCGCAACGAGGCGCACCACGGGGTGGACGCTCTACCGGCGTGGCCCGGGTCAGGCAAATGGCGCTGGCGCCGAACACGGCCCGGTCGTACAGGCAGTAGCTGAGCACGCAATTGGCGCCGGGTTGCCTTGCTTCGCCCTCTGGCCGCCCGTATCCTGATCGGGTCGACCGTGGGCAGCTGCGGTGCGGACGGAGGGTGGTTTGGGCACGCAGTAGCAGTGAAAGCCGCGCCAAACCACAATCTTCGTTCGTGAGCGGCGCCGGTCGCGTTGTCGCATCCGGCTGGTTCACGCTGCGGGAAAGTCGGCCTAGTGAGGTCGTTCGACTCCATATTGGCGAGCCGGCCTGCGGGGTCCCCGGACCTGACCGGCCCAGCTCTGGCCCGGCAGATAACGACGATCACGCCGTCAGTGACCGGAGAGGTCGACGCGTGGGTCAAGGAGCTGGGCGCAACTGACGGTTCAGTGATCGCGCTGACCGCTGGCGAGGCGATCCTGACCACCCCCGAGCACGTCGTGGAGGCGGCAGCCGCAGCGTGCCGGTCGCAGCGCCTGCATCGCTACACCCCCACAGCCGGTCTGCTCGAGCTTCGGGAAGCGATCGCAGCCAAGACCGCACGAGACTCCGGCCTCGCGGTGACTGCTGACGCGGTGGTCGTGACAAGCGGCGTCAGACAGGCGCTCTCCGAGGCTCTCGTGGCGGTCCTCGACCCCGGAGACGAGGTGCTCCTCCCGGCGCCGTACTGGCCGACTTACCCAGTGGCAGTCCGGATGGCCGGGGGTCGCGCGGTGACGGTGCCGGCGGCGATGGCGAATGACTTCAGGGTCACTGTCGACCAGCTCGAGTCAGGCATGAGCCCGCGCACGAAGGCGTTGCTCCTCTGCTCGCCCTGCAATCCGACCGGCGCGGTCTACACCCCCCGGGAGCTGCGAGGCATCGTCGAGTGGGCCGCTGACGAGGATCTGTGGGTCATCAGCGACGAGATCTACGAGCACCTGGTGTACGGCGATGCGGTGGCGAGCTCGCCGCCCGCCCTGGTCCCCGCGGCCAGCGACCGTTGCATCGTCCTCAACAGCGTCTCGAAGGCACACGCTATGACGGGCTGGCGAGTTGGCTGGCTCATAGGTCCCCCCCGGGTCGTCGGGGCAGTCCGCGCCCTCCAGTCGCATGCCGCGTCTCATGCCTCCAACGTCGCCCAGGCGGCAGCGCTGGCCGCACTCGAGGGCGGTCTTGGGTCGGTCGAGGCGATGACCGCCGATCTCGACCGCCGACGGCTGCGGTTGTGTGCCTCCCTGGCCGATCTGTCGGGGGTGGAGGTCGTCGAGCCAAGCGGTGCGTTCTACACGTTTCCCTCGGTGGACGCCTGCCTGGGCGGATCCCGTGCCGGCCGAGCGATAAGAACATCACTCGAGCTGTCCTCGGTGCTGCT